>JAJTHR010000047.1 GCA_021298935.1 Parachlamydia sp.
CAATGCATCAGGCGATCAGCTGAACGGACGTAAGGTGATTTCTGGCCCATTACCTTTTCAAGCACCTGAACAATGTGAAAAAGAGCTGTCTCATCGGCTTTTGCCTGAACTTCAATCACAAAGTGCCCTTTTTGCAAGACAGAGCCCGCCAACACCTTCTCATTTATTTTTTTTGAAACAGGCATCGATTCCCCCGTCATAAGGGGTGCATCGCACAGCCCCTCTCCATCCCTCACAATCCCATCCAAAACAATTTGCTCGCCGCTTAAGACAACCAGGCTGTCACCGGGATAAATTTCTTTAATGGGGACAAATTTTTCTTTGCCGTCTAAAAATTTTTTACGGCCTCTGCGTGGAAGCGCGTAGATTAATTGCATGAATGCTTCCTTAGCCCCTCGCTTGGCCTTTGACTCGATGGCTTTGCCCCATAAGACAAAAAGAATGATGACGGTCATGGAATCGAAATAGACATGCAGCGATTCCTGAAAAAGCTCATAGACTGAAAGAGCGGTCGCCGCAGCTACACCGACTGCGACGAGGCTTTCCATCCCCCATACTCGGAAGCGAACAGCATGAAAAAATTTTTTCCAAATAGGCCATGCACAATAGAAAAGGACAGGTAGGGAAGCAAAAAAAGAAAGCCAGGCAAATAATTTGGAGTATTTTAACCCCTCGTCAAAGTAGTAGCTGGCATAAACAGGGTAGGCAAACATCATCACGTTCATGGAAAAAAAAGCAGCTACCCCGATCCTTAGATAGAGCCCTTTGTCTTTGGCGGGCTCAGTCATCATCGAAGAAGCGCCAATGCCAAGTCCTTCAGTGACTTTTAATGCTTTCTCCTTCGATAGGTAACAGGGGGGGTATTCGATGGTTGTAAAATCGGTCGCATAGTCAATACGGCAGTGCTTGATTCCTTTTTCCTTCATCAATGATAAATAAATCACCTGGGCACAGGAAGGGCACCACATCCCATTAATTTCAAGAAAGAGCTTTTCAACTTCCTTGTCAGTTTCTACTGTTTTTTTGTTGATTTCCTCCAATAAATCGGGATTTGAAATGAGTCCCGATTGCACTGCCTGCTTAAAAAGGGGATGCTCATTAAAATTTTCTAAAGCCTGGCTGGAAGATAGGATTTGGTAAACGGCAAGACAGCCGGCGCAGCAAAAGGAAAAGTCGTCATTTTGGTAAGGATATGCCCCCACCGGTGTTTGGCAAAGCTCGCAAGAAGCCGTTTTACCTGACATAATCCTACTTTTTTTATTTGAAAGGATGTTATAATAAGAGGTTATTATTATCATCAGGAAATAAAATGAAACTCCCGTTAGCTTATTATGGGGATGCGGTTTTAAGAAAAAAAACCTCTCCCGTCAATGAAATCGATGAAACGATCCGCCAGCTTGTGATTGACATGACAGAAACGATGGAGGCCAATGATGGATGCGGCCTGGCAGCACCGCAGGTCCATCAATCGCTATCTCTTTTTATCACCTGCATTCCTCGTTACTTGGATGATGACACAGTGCTGCCTGGAACGCTGCGTGTATTTATCAATCCAAAAATTATTTCATATAGCGAAGAAACTTGGGGCTGCCAGGAAGGATGCCTATCGATTCCGGGCATACGGGAAACAGTCGTTCGTCCGATGAAGGTCACGATCCAGGCGACCGACCTGGAGGGACACCCCTTCAGTGAAGAATTTGTAGGCTTTGATGCGCATGTGATCATGCATGAAAACGATCACATTAACGGCGTTTTATATGTCGATCGGTTATCTCCTGCCAAAAAAAAGCAGTTAGAGCCGCGTCTAAAAAAAATTAAAAAAGATTATAGTAAGGGCACGTGAGCTATTCCACACCGATTCTCTACTTGTCCCGCTATATCAATAATAATAAAAATGAATACTATCAACTGCTTCAGGCAGTTAGAAATAACAACTCCTGGGAACCATGGATTTTGTACATGTTAGATGGTTTAGAAATGAGAGCTCCATATAGAATGGGATTGCAACATGTGCTAACAAAAGTGCCCAAGATCACAAAAATCGCCTCCATTGCTAACAGTTGTCATTAGGGAGTTCTACTTCCCTAGTGTTAGGATTGCCTACAATATATCTTTTTGGTACAATGAAGTTATGAACCCAAGGAGTATGTATGTCCACCCAATCACACTCTCATAGAGTAAAAGTGACTATTGATGTTTCTGAAGATGAGAGGACTTATATCAAAATGTTGGCGACAAAGAAAAAAATGACGATCAGCGAATTCATCATGTCCTACGTAAGACCGAATATTCCACATGATGAACCAAACGCTGAAACTCAAAAAGCTATGCGTGACGTTGATGAAAGAAAAAATTTGACTCGCTGCAATTCAATTGAAGAATTTTGGCAAGTTGTAGGGATTGATCCTAATGCTTAAAATCGAATTAACCAATGCGATAAAGAAGGACTTAAAAAAGTATAGGCATCAAAAAGAAGTGCTTCTAGGGTTACAAGAAATTATTGAATTTCTAGCTAAAAAGAGGAGCTTACCGACGAAACATCGGGATCACAATTTGACAGGAAATTGGATCAATTACAGAGAATGCCACGTAAGGAATGATGTTTTGTTAATTTACAAAGTTGAGGATGATATCTTATTTTTAACCAGATTTGGTTCTCATTCCGAGCTTTTTTAAATGACCTACCCGACAAATGGTTAATCGGGCTGAAATATCCGATTATCTGTTTAACAATTTTTTTGGTGACTTATTAAAATTGCATGTGCAATTTTCTGAAAGAAAATTCGCACATCGCGTTTATTTTATGGAAGACAGGCTAAAGCAACGCCATTTGCGTTGCTTTGACTGATTCTTAGTTGGTTGATTCGATTCTTTCCATCGTGAAGGCGGGAGCATTTGAACTTGCACGGCCCAGTGAAGCGGTCCAAAAGGAGAGCAGAATGCAAGCGGCAAGAAATACGAAGGCTAGCCAGGCAGTCACTTTCTTAAGGACGTCGGCTGTCGATGTTCCAAACAAAGACTCGCTGGTATCCCCACCGAAAGAAGCGCCTAACCCTGAACTTTTGCTCTCTTGCATTAAAATCAC
>JAJTHR010000162.1 GCA_021298935.1 Parachlamydia sp.
ATAAATTTGACTTGTGATCACCTTCATCTTTAAAAGATCTCTCCTTGTTGATATTCAAAGATATCAACTTCGAAAAGATCTTTTAAATCTGAAGCGCTGACAAGTCAACTTTATGGTTTTATTTTTGGGAAATGGTATAAGTAGATCGTCTCATACTGCTCTATCAGATCATTGACTGTATATTTGCGTGCTTTAGTTTCCTGAAGAAGCCGTCCCTCAAGAATGGCACTCTCTGTTGTTTTGATCCAGTTTTTAGCCTCAGTAAGGGTTTTGCATGTTTTGCGAAGAGGTTTTGCTCGTTTTCTTCTTACTTCTGCTCGATAGGAATAGGAACCATCTTTTTTTTGATACTTACGAATACATCGGATGTTGTCGGAGCTTGCCATATGATCACAAAAATAAAATTTTTAGATGATTCTGGAATAAAAGGGAATAGGATTGATAATCCGTTGTTCCAATGCAAATTTCCCGCAACGAAGATAAAAGTTGATAGGAAGAAGACTTGTTTGGAACCTAAAAAGGTTAAAAGCAAAATTGTTCTGATTGATTCAGACCATTTGCGTAAAAATGCGGAAAAGGGGACTTTTTGTGATATATTTGCATAGTGACTCCTAACATTAAAAAACGTTCAGAGCTGTATGCAAACAGGAAGAAAGAAAATGGCCAGAACTGGAATCGAACCAGCGACACAAGGATTTTCAGTCCTCTGCTCTACCGACTGAGCTATCTGGCCATTGTAAGTCTATCAAAATCGCTTTGAATCTTGAAGAGAGAACAATAGAGCAAGGGACTTTTTTTAAGCAAGCGTTTTTGTTTTTTATTTTTTGCCTTCCAAAGAATGAAGAATAACCATGTCCTTGACTATGTTGACTGCCTCTGTCATTTGCAGATCATCCACACCATATGTTTTAGGCTTTTTATCGCTGAGAAGCAGCTCCTCTTCCTCTTCTTTATCCTCGTCCGGAAGCTTGCCAGTCAAGAAAAGCTGGTAATTTTTATTATTCGAAAGGCGGTATTCGCTATTTTTGCGCAAAGTCGGCAATAAATTTTCCCAGGTTGTTACTTTAGCTTGAACAGTAGGCGTGTAGTATTTCATGTACCATGACTTCACATCTGGTGAGATATCTGACAAACGATCTTCATAGGTTGATGGGATTGTATCCGCTTCCACTGTATCGAGGTAGATTTCTCCGATATGTTCCTTGCTCCACTTTCCAGGAACCACAATATCGGACTTTACGCCATTTTTTTGCGGGGTCTTTCCAGAGACGGTGTAATACTTGCCGACTGTAACCTTAAAATAGGAAGTGCTTTTGTCATCTGTGACTGTTTGAGTTTGAATGGTTCCTTTTCCATAGGTGTGCTCATCCCCTACAATAATGGCGGCCCCATAATCCTGCAAGGCTTGCGCCACGATTTCGGCTGCCGAAGCGGTTGCTTTTGATGTAAGGACGACAAGAGGTTCATCAAAAGCGACTTTACTGTCCACATCCCTGTAAAAACGCTCATCACCATTTGAATATTTTGAAATAACGATGATGCCATTTGTGATAAAAAGGCCCGCTACTTTGACGGCCTGGGACAAAAACCCGCCGCTATTTTCACGGAGATCAAGGATTAATCCCCTTAGATTACCCTCGCTTTTTAACTTTTCGATTGCCTCCTGGACATCTTTTTCACTTGAAATCCCCTCTCCCTGATAAAAAGAATGAAGCGTAATTTTTCCAATAAGGCCATTCCCAAAGGGCTCAGAACTTACATCAACCCGGTCTGTACTAACAATGATTTCCGTGCGGTTGAGTTGTACGTTAAGGATCTTTTCATTCCCCTCCTGATCTTTACGCATAAAAAGCAGCCGTACACTGTTGTCGCTTTCATCATGTAAAAGCTCCATGACTTTATCAAACGGATAGTCGACAACCGATTTGCCATTCACCTCCAGAAGCTTATCCCCCGGTTCAATCAGGCCACTTTTGGCTGCCGGACTCCCCTCAAGCATGCGTGCCACAACCACTTCATTGCCCTTGTCTCGCAAAACCAGTCCAATGCCCTGAAATTCTTTTCTAAGACGAACGCGCATATCATAGGCCTCATTTGCCTGATAAAAGCTTGTATGCGAGTCTAAACTGCTTGCCAAGGCCTTTAAAACATGGATGGCAAACAGGTTATCAGTATCCTTTGCGCTCAACGGCTCCCCTTCTTCATTTTGGTAGAGGTACTGGTTTTCAAACTCACGCAATTTGCTTTCGTAGTTGGCCAAAATGTACGATTTTTTCTGTGCCGCTGCCGCTTCACCAAAACGCAATTTTTGGCTGTAAACGAATTCTTCCAGATTTGCAAGTAAGCGTTGCCTTAGCTCTTCCTCGTTCTCAGCAAACATCCGCTCTTCATTGATTGGTTTGGGAGCCTGAGCATTCTGTTGAAAAAACTTTTCCTTCGTTTTTTTATCGACCTGACTCCTTAAAAGCCTTGAACGCTCGATCGCTTTTTGAAACAAATTATTCATTTTTTGAAAAACAGTGAATTGCTTTTTTTTATACTGTTCTTCAATTTGACCCAAATCGTGAAGAGTCAAGTCGGCAAAAGGATCCACTTCGCTTTGCAAAAGGTACATCCGATGAGAATCGAACTGATTGACAAAGACAGCTATTGAATTTTTTAGAATTTTTTCTGTGACCTCTCTTTTTTCAACATGCTGGCTTAAAATTTGATCCATAATGCGTTCAATGTCGCTTGGATTCAATTTTTCCTGTTCAATTGCTAAGATGCTTGAGAAAATACAAAGAAAAAAAATTGCAAAAATGGATCTCATGACAGTACTCCGTAAAATCGCAAACATAGCGGGAAACAATTAAAACAACAACTTGAAAAAATAAAAAATTCTTAATAATATTCTGATAATAATCATAATAATATTAAATTAAAGTGATTGAATACAGAGGGTATTAATACCCTATGGTGATGGACTTACTTTTGAGGCTTTTTTAATAATGGGGAATTGGGGTATAGTTTTCAAAAAAATGCGCCAAGGCTATGATTTCAACTTCAAACGACCGCTTTGCTCTGAATAATTTTGAGGGGCCCCTTGACTTCCTCCTCTCATTGATCCAGAAAGAAGAAATCAATATTTACGACGTTTCCATCCAAACACTCACCCAGCAATTCATTCATAAGCTTCAGGAATGGGAAGGACAAACCCTTGATAAAGGGGCTGAATTTGTAGGGAGTGCGGCCTATTTAGTGTGGTTAAAGAGCAAAACCCTGCTCCCTGATGACAAACAAGTCGAAGAAACATTTATTCCAGAAGAAGACCCTCGCTTTGAAATCATCCATCACTTAATTGATTACTGCCGCTTCAAGCAGACAGCCAAACAACTGGCGCTTAAAGAAGAGCAAGAGCGGCATTGCTATTTTAGAGGGCTGCCGGCGCACCAGAGAAAAAGGCCGCTTGGTCTGGATACAATTACTTTAGACGAGCTGACGGCAGTATTTAGCGCCATCATGCAACGAGCCAGGCCTGAGACCGGCCTGATTGCCGAAGAAGACTGGAAAACAAGCGATAAAATTGCCTGCATCCGTCTTTCTTTACGCCAACACCCTAAAATGCCTTTTGCTGCCTTATTTGAAAAAGCGGGCTCTAAACTTGAATGCGTCGTCATTTTTTTAGCGCTTTTGGAATTGTTAAAACTTGGACAGGCCAAAGTTGCCTTAGAAAACCAGGAAGTGATTGTCTATAAAAAGCAGGAAGAATCATGAGCCGTGAACTCGTCTTTTTTCAAACAGAATTGACATTTGAAGAGCCGCCCCTCGCAATACAAGAAGAGGAGGAGAGTTCACAAATTAATGAGCAGATGAGCCAAGCGATCAAAAAAGTCATCGAAGCGCTTTTATTTACCTCCTCAGATCCCCTTCCCCTTGCTAAAATTAGGGAAATTACTGATACTCTCTACCCGCTTCCTCCTCGGCAATTACGCCGCTTAATTGAAGACCTTAAGCAAGAGTATATTGCGCAGCAACGGGCTTTCAAATTGGACGAAATCGGCCAAGGCTATGTCCTACGCACCCACGTGGAATATGCCCCTTATCTTGAGCTTCTATTCAGGCAAAAAAGGGGAGAAAAATTATCTCCTGCCGCCACTGAAGTTTTAAGTATCATTGCTTACCGCCAACCCATCACTCGCCCTCACATTGATGCCATTCGAGGCGTCGATTCGTCCGGAACGGTCGCTCAGCTTCTGGAAAGGGAACTCATCGAGCCTGTTGGAAAGCTCGAGGCTCCTGGCCGGCCGACCCTGTACGCTACAACTAAATTATTTCTAAAACACTATGGTTTAAAAGAAATTAAAGACCTAACAAATAATTAGCGAGTAGCATATTGACAATATTGTTTTTACTAAAAACGGTAACATTCTTCTTTATTCAATAATGCCGGATAATTTAATAATCTATTGGGATAAAAAAAAATCAAAATTATCAAATCTCCCACTTACAGAATGATTTTGATACTACAATACAAATCGCGTATGATAATCAAAATTAAAAATTTAATGTGGGTTTAAATGGTGCGTTTTCAATTTATCAAGAAACAAATGATATTCCTTCTTTTATTCGAACTGTTCAACTTCCCGTCCAAGAACCTATAAATTGGATGCATTGCAAAGAAAAGGGCGAGCTATACCACGCGCGGATAGGTCTTTAAATTTTTCATCGGCATCTTTTGCGTCCCAGCTCATTGCTCGATCTTGCAAACTTATCCAAGTTTGCTGCGATCTCCGCAATGTACTGGGACATAAAATCTCGCCGCCAAAAA
>JAJTHR010000208.1 GCA_021298935.1 Parachlamydia sp.
TAAATTTGACTTGTGATCACCTTCATCTTTAAAAGATCTCTCCTTGTTGATATTCAAAGATATCAACTTCGAAAAGATCTTTTAAATCTGAAGCGCTGACAAGCCAACTTTATGGTTTTATTTTTGGGAAATGGTATAAGATGTTGGGAGGCCCAGGACTAATCGAAGGGGTGTATGAGAGCTGTCTTTGCCATGAACTAATGCTTCGAGGCCTTCAGGTGGAAAGACAGCTAGTTGTCCCAGTTATTTACAAAGGCACAGAAGTTAGAGACCCTCTGCAGATTGACATTCTCGTTCATGATAAGGTGATAGTAGAAGTTAAAGCAACTGAGAAAGAACACCCTATTCATCAAGTGCAGCTCCTCACCTATTTGCGCCTAACTGGAGGGAAACTTGGACTTTTAATCAATTTTGGTCAGGAGCACGTTAAAGATGGTATCAGCCGATTAGTAAATGGCCTTTAATACTCTCTTTGCATCTTTGCGTTTCCCTCTTTTATATGAGTTTATTTACACGCAGTATCATAATTAGAATTATCGAAAAATGCCAGCCGCACCTCTTCCAATTTAAAAGCAGCCGGCATTCGGGAGGAGAATGACACTTTTAAGCGTCAAGCATGTCACCAAGGAATTTGCCTTAGGAAACTCCTCGATCCTGGCTGTCAATGGCGTTTCTTTTGACGTCATGCAAGGAGAGTTGCTGGGAATCGCCGGTGAAAGCGGCTGCGGCAAATCGACCCTTTCCAGACTTCTCATAGGCCTTCTTTCCCCCACTTTTGGAAACATTCTGTTTGATAAAAAAGACATTGCGCAATTAAAGGGGCAGGCTCTCCTCCAATGGAGAAAGGAGGCTCAATTAGTGTTTCAGCAGCCGGCCGATTCGTTGAACCCTCGCATGAGTGTCCTGGACATTCTTTTGGAGCCCTATCAAATCCACAAGATAGGCGATTCATCCGCCCAGAAAAAAAATTGCGAAAAGCTCCTCGACCTGGTTGCCCTTCCCAAAAGCCTTTTAGAACGCACTCCCTCAAAATTAAGCGGCGGGCAAAAGCAGCGTGTGGCCATCGCTCGTGCGCTTGCTTTGAACCCTAAGCTGCTCATTTGCGACGAACCATTTTCCGCTCTGGATGTCTCCACTCAAGGTCAAATGCTGGCCCTGTTAAAAGATTTGCATAACGAGCTGCATTTTGCATGCATTTTAATCTCGCATGACCTGGATGTTTTACACTGCCTGACACAGCGGCTGGGAATCATGCAAGCGGGCCAGCTCGTAGAAATAGGCAGCACAGTCGCCCTTTTTCGAAATCCGCAGCACCCCTACACTAAAACACTATTATCTTAATTAACTTGCAAATTAAAAATAATCATTTATAATAATTTAATTATTACGAGGGATAAATGAATAAGCTAATACTACTATTTATATTGTTATCTTGCACTTTGCAGGGAGAAAATTGGATCAATGATTGGTTTGATGCCCGGCAGCATATGAAGAAAAATGAAATGGTTCAAGCCATCGATAAGTATACACAAGCCATTGCCAATTTCAGGCAGGCAGCTCCCTACCATGAATTCCACCTGTATTTAGAAAGAGGAAATGCCTACGCAAAATCGACCCCTAATGAGGGGCAAAACATACAGAACGGGATTGCTGATTATACTTATATTATAGATCATGCTAATGCCCCGGTGACTGAAAAAGCAAATGCCCTTTGGCATAGGAGCCAGGCCTACATCAAATCGCAGCAGATGGTCGAGGCAAGAAATGATCTCAATGCTCTCGAAAGGCTTCAACCTCTTTATATTGTCAGCCACCATCAGGAAGGGAATTACATCGTCTTCAAATCCTCGGAAAGAATGCGCGTTGATATAACAATTAAAAATGGCTTTGTTCAAATGCTTCTGAACAAAGGATTTATCGATACCAGGGAAGATTTCGTTTTGACAGAGGAGGGGATGGGAATCATCAAGAAGTCCTCCCGCGCCCCTCATTTACCTCTTTTAGGAAATAACTAGTGGATCAACCCGTCATTCGCATTCCCCTACTGCTCCTCAAGGTTTATTTTTGACATGCAGGCACCCTGGAAATTGCGGCAGGATGTTTGCTTGTTTAGATTGAATATCATAGCTTGCCAGGCACGTTGTCTGGCCTGCCTCCCCCTCTTTTGAATCGCAGCGAAGAATTTCAATTCTTTCAAATTCTAAGGGAAGGGCGTTACAAGATCTATGATTTTTTTGACAGCTAAATGCTTTGCCAGCCTGTGTACTGACTAAATGGGAAAGCTGCTTTTCCTGACTATGGCTCACACGATGATGAAGGGTTTTGCAATCTTCTTGGCTGGTCACTTGACCGAGTGTCATATGGGGTTTGAAAGGATTGCAATGACCATTCCCATTCCGTTTTTTGTCAACAAGCTCCTTTTCCACGCAATGGGATTGGATTTGTTTTGCAATGGTTGTTATACCACGCGCGGATAGGTCTTTAAATTTTTCATCGGCATCTTTTGCGTCCCAGCTCATTGCTCGATCTTGCAAACTTATCCAAGTTTGCTGCGATCTCCGCAATGTACTGGGACATAAAATCTCGCCGCCAAAAA
>JAJTHR010000053.1 GCA_021298935.1 Parachlamydia sp.
GGCGCGTATGTGCGTATGTATATATGCATAACGAGAAGGAAGAACTATTGGTGAAGGGGAAATTGAGTGGGTTGGCAGTGGTCGATCTTAGAAAAAATTAAATTAAAGCAAATTTGTGTCCAAAAAAATGGTGGCGATACAAAGTTTTCTTCCAGATTGCCCCGCTATTAAAAAAGAGATGATAAGAATATTTTCCAATTCAAACATGTGTCAACAAAACGCCATTAAATTTTTCCGTTATCTTCACACGACTCTAAATAAAAATAATTTTTCAATACAAAAAGCTTATTATATATTGAATAACCTCGTTTGTAAATCCAAGCCTATTTACCAATTCCTTCAAACTACTTTGCATTTTCTTCATTGTAAGACGATGTTTTCAATCAATCAAGACCATGCGACCACCCTTTTTGAGGCGATTCATACATTAAAAATTGAAGAAAAAACTTTCTATAATAATTGGATTTATGAACCCGTGATCAGGAAGGAAGAACCCTCCATTTGCGAACAGTTCATTCCCTACGCAATTAAAAACGAACTCCCCTTAAAAGAACTCGCAAATATTATTTTAAAATGGAGTATTACTATTCCTGATGACAGGATAATAGAAGAATCTCATTTTCTACAAAGTGGAGAACATGTCAAATTATTAGAAAGAATTGAGAATCTTTTGGGCGCTACTCTTCCCGCAAATCTGGTTAGAAATTTTCTATTCTTTCAGACAGCAACGGAGAAGATATTTACTTCTCTTCAAAGCTTTGAATCAATACAGAAAACTATAATTAGTGAGTACTTAGAACATCCAGGGATCCCTGAAAATCTTTTTACGGCTTGGTCTATAGAAGGAAGCAACTTTGAAAAGACTATTGAAACGACTGGCATGCCCCTGCTTTATGGCTTTTATCGATTAAGATTCATATCAGATTTGACAAAAATAGTAAATTTTCTTCAATTAACGACCTACCCAATTCCTCATTGTTCTTTTCAAAATTTGATGCCAAGTGATATTTCTAATCAATTCCTTTTTAATGCTGATTTTTGTTCTCATCAAAATCATCTCAAATTGGTCCATCAAGATTTTATCACAGGACCGGCTACATGCTGCCACTGGTTTTTTGATTCAAACATGAAAAAGCCCTATTTTTTTGTTTCTATAGTTAATTCATTGCAAAAGCCTCGAAAGGCCTGTAGCTTCTATATTCCACTTAATATTTCTTTATCTAAACCTTGGGTATCTACGTTTTGTAGAGTTTTGCAAACTTTTGTAGATTTTTTTGCAATAAACTTAGAAAACCAAATGGTTCAACAAGGTGATTGTCCTGACTGTACACCATCTATAAAAAATGAAAATTTTTCCAAAATGTTCGATACTTATCTCAATAACTCGCCTCTCTTAGGAGCTTGCTGGACAAGTAATGAGAAAACTTTTCTTGACGATGTAGATTCTGTAAAAACTGAGCTCTATTTATTTATTCAATCCTTGCGATCCAATTTTAAAAAAAGTTTCTTTCATGCTTTAGGTCATTTGACAGAATCCGAAATAGCTATAAAAAGTCAAAATAGTCATATTTTTACGTTTGATGAAAGCAGAGACAACCATTTTTTTTCTCAATTTTTTGACGATGCTTATGAAGAAATTCAAAAATTATTTTCTTCTGGTGAAATAGAAACTCAAATCAGCATAGAAAATTTTGTTTTAAAAATAAAAAAAACAAAAAACCTCATTGAGGTAACCATGAAACTAGGCCTCCAAAAGAACACGAAAAAACTTAAAATCATTTACGATGCTTTTTCCACCAAACATAACTTTATTCGCTTCTTGAAATGGCAGGCAGAACTCTATTTATTCAGACCATAAAAGGTTGTTTATCGCTGCTGAAAGCTTCCATCCGAAGAGGGATCTAAAAAACGTACAAAGTCGATTTCAAGGAGAAAATTTGAAAAATCATGTATTAAAAGCTATTATCTGCTTTCTTTTAATCTTGCCGCTTGGCGCTGAAGTCCATGTCGGGATCGACTGCCTTTTTCAATCGCAAAATGCGGCCTTTTTAAAAGGTAAGCGGGTCGGTCTCATCACGAATCATACCGCCATTAATAAAGAGGGTGAGTCAAGTGTTGAGGTTTTCAAAAAACAAGCGTCCCTGCAAGGATTCAAACTCGCTGCCCTCTTTGCACCAGAGCATGGATTGACCGGATGCCAATATGCAGATGAAAAGGTGGCAGATGCAAATGACAGCTCAGGCATCCCCATTTACAGCCTGCACGGGAAAACGCGCCGCCCTACCGATGAAATGCTTAAAACAATCGACTGGCTGATTTACGATATCCAGGACATCGGCTCACGCTCTTACACCTATATCTCCACATTATTTTACGCTATTGAAGAAGCTGCCAAGCGAAATATTCCCGTTTGTGTTCTCGACCGGCCCAACCCCCTCAATGGACTGACAATCGATGGCCCCATGCTTCAGCCGAAATGGCGCTCTTTTGTCGGTTATATCAATACACCCTATTGCCATGGAATGACTGTCGGAGAGCTTGCCCGCTATTTTAACGCCGAGTACAAAACCGGCTGCCAATTGCACGTCATCCCAATGGAGGGTTGGGAGCGCTGGATGAGCTTTGAAGATACAAAGTTGCCCTGGATTCCTACAAGCCCCCATATTCCCGAGTCAGACACTACCTTTTATTATCCGACAACGGGTTTACTGGGCGAGCTGCAATTAGTCAATATTGGCGTGGGCTATACATTGCCTTTTAAAGTCATTGGCGCGCCCTGGATTGACGCCGCCTCTTTTGCGAAGCGATTGAATGAACAAAATTATCCCGGTGTGCATTTTCATCCTTTTCACTACCGCCCCTTTTTCGGCCGTTTTGCTAAAGAAGACTGCCAAGGCGTACTTGTACAAATCACTGATAAAAAAGACTACCTGCCTGTCACCATTCAATTTTTAATTATAGGAATGCTGAAAGCCCTTTATCCACGTGAATTTGATAGTGCCCTGCAAAAAGCTTCCCACCGCATTGACATGTTTAATAAAGTGAATGGAACCGATGAAGTCTACCGCTTATTGAAAGAGGAAAAGTATGTCATTTGGAAACTTAAAATTTTGGACCAGGAACAGAGGGATGCCTTTAGGACTAAAAGGGCCACCCATCTTATTTACTAGCACTCTCCTAATGAAACTGCTAAAAATTAAATCCTTCCCCTTGACTAAAAACTTAAAACCCCACTAAAATAACCCTCTTTAAATGCAACTAAAAACCCAGGAGAAATGTATGACAACCCAAACGAAAATCAAGCCCCTTGGGGACCGAGTGGTAGTTCAGCGTGCTAAAGCACAAACATCTAAGGGTGGGATCCTGCTGCCTGATTCAGCTCAGGAAAAGCCAAGAGAAGGACATGTAATTGCTGCAGGCCCTGGAAAATTGAATGACAATGGACAAGTGGAGCCTATTTGCGTAAAAGTGGGCGATCGCATTCTTTTTGGCGCCTATGCCGGCACCGAATTCAAAGATAATGAAGAGGAATATCTCATTCTTTCCGAAACGGACATCCTTGGAATCTTAACCTAACTATCAACGAAGGAATGACTTATGTCAAAAATGCTACAATTTAATGAAGAGGCGTTAAAGTCAATCCTCAAGGGGTTGAGAACGCTTGCCAAGGCTGTCAAAGTGACGCTTGGACCAAAAGGGCGCAATGTAGTGATCAGCAAGGGGTACGGCTCCCCTCTTTCCACAAAGGACGGCGTAACAGTTGCAAAAGAAGTGGCCCTAAAAGATAAATTTGAAAATATGGGCGCTCAGCTTGTCAACCAAGTTGCCGCTAAAACATCCGATACGGCGGGCGACGGGACGACGACTGCGATCGTGCTTGCTGAAGCCATCTACACAGCTGGCGTCAAAAATGTGACGGCAGGCGCCAACCCAATGAGCATCAAACGGGGAATCGACCAAGCTGTCGATTGTATCACTAAAGCATTGGACCAATTAGCTACGCCTATTAATACCGCCCAGGAAGTTCAGCAAATCGCCACAATTTCTGCCAACAACGATCATGACATCGGCAAAATTATCGGCGAAGCCATGGAGAGAGTAGGTAAAGACGGCATCATCACAGTTGCTGAAGCGAAAGGGATAGAGACTCACGTTGACTATGTCGAGGGCATGCAATTCGATAAAGGCTATGTCTCCCCCTATTTTATCACCAACGCGGAAAACATGACTGTTGAGCTAGACAATGCGAACATTCTCATTACCGACAAAAAGTTGTCGGCCGCGAAAGACATCATACCGCTTCTTGAAAAAATCATGGCAAAGGGTTCACGCCCGTTGTTGATCATTGCTGACGAGATTGATGGTGAAGCTCTTGCCACATTGGTTGTCAATAAAATTAAAGCCGGCATGCCTGTATGCGCGGTTAAAGCGCCTGGATTTGGAGATCGCAGAAAGGCGATGCTTCAGGATATTGCCATTTTGACTGGCGGCAAAGTTGTTTCAGATGAAGTGGGCCTGCGTTTGGACGAAGTAGGCACAGAAGTGCTTGGTCGTGCAAAAACGATTAAAATCTCAAAGGAAGAAACCACAATCATCGATGGAGCCGGTCACCCCGAGGACGTCAAAGACCGCGTTTCTCAAATTAAGGCCGAACTTAACCATTCCAGCACATCCAAGTACGATCGGGAAAAACTGGAAGAGCGTCTGGCGAAATTGGTAGGTGGTGTTGCCATTGTAAACGTCGGCGCAGCGACCGAGACGGAGCTAAAAGAAAAGAAAGCCCGTGTAGAAGATGCCCTGCATGCCACAAGGGCAGCTGTTGCCGAAGGAATCGTTCCTGGAGGCGGTGTCGCATTGCTTAGGGCAATCAAATCGCTGGACAACCTAAAGCTGCCAAATGACGAACAAATCGGTGTTTCGATTATCCGTCAAGCGGCCTTTGCGCCAGCGACTGCCATTGCCAATAACTGCGGTAAGCAAGGCAACCTGATTGCCGAAAAAATCTTTGAAGCCTCAGGCGCCTATGGCTACGATGGCCTGACGGATGAATTTAAAGACCTTCTGCAAGCCGGGATCATCGATCCTGTGCTCGTGACAAAGAGCGCTTTAAAAAATGCTGCCTCGATTGCAGGACTGCTTTTAACAACAGCTGCAATGATTACCGATAAACCTCAGCCAAAGTCTAAACAAGCCGGGATGCCTGCCATGGATGGCATGGGCGGAATGGGTATGGGAGGCATGGGCGGCATGGGAATGATGTAGTCCTCTTTCAAGGGATCCTTTTTTTTAAAAAAAGGATCCCAAATCTTTTAATGAGAATCGTATGCCACATTATGACTACCATTGCACAAGCTGCGGACATGCAGAAGAGATTTTGCAAAAAATGAGCGACCAGCCCCTGGGTCAATGCCCCTCCTGCCAGCAAGAAGCTTTTCAAAGAAAATTGGGAAATGGTACAGGACTTCATTTTAAAGGGAGCGGTTTTTACATTACCGACTATGCGCCTGAAGCACCAAAAGAAAATACAAAGTGCTGTCCCTGTGGAAAAAATTCTGCCTGTGAATAAGGGATTATGCCCTAAATTTTATATATTTTATTTAAATAAAAATTATAAAATAAAAGTAGGGGTTTAAGCTAAATAATCCCAGAGGAGGCAATTATGGGACGTATGGTTTTACTTTGGATCTTAGGAATTCCTATTGGACTTATCGTCATACTGAAACTTTTTGGTTTAATTTAAGAGGGTCTTTAACCCTCAAACCACCAAGTTCCCTTGATTCCCCTGATTGCTGCTTCTTATCAGAGAAACAGCAATCAATGTGATGATACAAAAACAGCTTAAAATAGCTGCTGTTTTCATATTCACTTGATTAGAATGTGTCTCAGTTTGAGCAAAATAGGCTGTAAAACTCTGAAATTTTAAAATCGCGAAATTTTTTACCTTATTAAAATTATCCGAATTGATAACTCTATTATAAAATGTAGAGGTATTCAAACTATCCTGCAGTCCATTCAAAAAATTGCTTGTATTGAGTCCAAGTCCTGCCATTATTTCACCAAATTATATATTGATATTAAAACAAAATCCAACCCAACCCTCTTCCTCTATGGCCTCAACAAAATGCCATTGCCGATTAGCCGCTTCTTCTAAATAATTTTCAGTTTCATTTTTTTGCAGCCCTGATACGACGAGGATGGCTTGCTTGTCATGAAGAATTTCTAATGAATTCCAAGCCGCCTTTTGTTCAGACGAGATCATATTCATTGCAATCAGCAGGGGTTCGGCCACCCTAGATTCAAATTGCTGAGGTAAGCAAAATAAACATTTTTTTTCAACACCATTTAACACTGCATTCTCACGCGCATGTCTAAGCGCATTTTCGTCAATATCAATGCCATAGGCAAAGGAAGAGCCCCACTGAAGTGCTGCAAGAGATAATACGCCGCTTCCCGATCCAATATCGATAAATGGCTGACCGACTAAAACCTTTCCAATGAGCTGAAGAACTATTTTTGTCGTGGGATGGGAAAGATCTCCAAAGCCTGGGCCTGGGGTTAATTTTAAATGCCCCTCTCTCCCAAATTCGCTCAATTGAATATTTAAGCAACCATTTTCATAATGAAGTCCATGCTCAGCCCACTGAGCATTCCAATCAATGGATTGCTCCGTTTCCTCAAGCCCTAGAACCCAGGGTAATTGTAAAATGTTTTGCTCAGGTTTGAAAAAAAGATGCAGAAGCAGGGCCTCTCCTTCTTCAGCATAAGCAACCGGACAGCCAGCCTGTTCAAAAAATTGCCAAGCCTCATCCACACAAAAATTATTTTTTATTTTTAATGTAAATAGTTTCAAAATTAATTCCTCATTAAAACACAATAATGAAATGTAATATTTAAAACAACAAATTTGATGGGTTGCAAAAGAAAGAGCTATTTTTATAAAATGTATTGAAGTAATTCAAATACTCAAATTTTGAGCTCATTTGGCTCTACATGTTTAAAAAGGCTTTATTATAGTGAAATTTTTAACCTTTCTTTTTACATTTCTGTCTTTACGCCTTTTTGCTTTTCAAGAATCCGACCTGGATGAAAATTCAAACGATTTAACGCAAACAATTACAATCTATTCTTCCGAAGCCCCCTCGCTTGTTTTATCTAAACACTACCCCAATGGCCTAATCCTTTATTACAATTATGATGAACAGCAAAGGTGCATTTCAAAACGGCTGCACCTTGGCAGCGAGCAAATT
Organism: Parachlamydia sp.; assembly: GCA_021298935.1. Classification (GTDB taxonomy): domain Bacteria; phylum Chlamydiota; class Chlamydiia; order Chlamydiales; family Parachlamydiaceae; genus Protochlamydia. Next base: position 7,248 of record JAJTHR010000053.1, read on the forward strand.
TTACGCACTTTCTTTTATTATAATAGCCAGGGAGAGGTCGCACAGGTCATCGTCGATGACGGAATTGCCGAAGAAGAAGGCGACCTGACAGGTGCTAAACGTCGTCAAAGAATGACAATTGAATGGGGCGTGCAAGGAAAGCCCCTGCTTGTTGAAAATCATTTGTATGATTTTTCAATCCAAGAATTTCTTCTTGTCGATCGAACTCTTTATTATTATGACACAGACAGCGCGCTCCTGCGTATTGAATTTTATGACCGGAATAACGAATTAGTGTCATGCATTGATGAAGAAAGCCCGGACGGTGCCCCCCCCCCCTCCTTGGAATTTAACGAGAACATTCTTGAAACGGATGAGTATGATAATGATCGTTTTATAAAGCCTCTGCAGGAGCCTTCAATTTCATGGTTAAATTACTTATGGATGAATGCTTCACACGCTTTTTTTGCGGGTTCAAGGCATATGCAGAATTCAGCCAATCAATTTGTCTCCACGCTTGGCAATGAACTCTACCTCCCAGATGAAGTGAATCAGGGTGTCGAAGATTTAGGCAAATCTCTTTTTGGCGATCAATTCTATTTTTTAATGGGGCTTGAAACGGAAAAAACACTTGTCGGCTGCTATCCCGGTGTTGAATTGAATCCCAAAGTGCGGGTGACATTTATCAACGGAATTTTAACCACGCAGGCGGGAATGCAGGAAAACCTTGAATTTCTCTCTCAATCCCATGGTGGCATTAAGGTCAATTATGTTTTCCGGCCGACCGAAGGATGGGCCTGGGATATTAGCCGTGCCGTTTTGATCCGTACAGCCTTTGCACTTGGATTTCGCTCGTGGCATGCCAACTTGCTTGCAAGGCAATGGCGCTATTTAATTAATGAAATGGGCGGAGTCGATGGTGGGGGAGTCATCATCCATTATGCCCATAGCTTAGGTGGAACGGAAACCGACCGGGCAAGGGAACTACTATCGCTCGAAGAACAAAAAATGATCCGTGTGATTACTTTCGGTTCGGCCACCTTGATTCGCAACCAGGGATTTCAAAGCGTCCACAATCACGTTAGCATCAATGACGGCGTACCAAGCTTCCTGCTTGAGCCATTAGGTAAATTGAGAAATTACTTCGATCCGGAAAGCAATGTCATTTATCATGGCTCCCTTTTTGAATCCAAACCTATGTGTGATCATTTGATCAGCGGCATTACTTATAGCCGCCTCATCAGTGAATGCGGCAGTGCTTTTTTAGAGGAATTTTTAGCTCAGTAAAACAATGCTTGAAAAAAACAACTGTTATTGTTTAAAATACGCAATGTTCATCCAATGCACCGGTAGCTCAATTGGATAGAGTACCCGGCTACGAACCGGGTGGTTAGTGGTTCGAGTCCTCTCCGGTGCATCTTTTTTTTTATGAAAATATATCTTTATTCCAAGTGCACAACCTGCCAGCAAGCTCTTCGTTTTTTAAATGACCAAGGAATCGCTTACACAAAAATTGAAATCGTTGAAACCCCTCCCACTATCGAAGAGCTGCATGCCATGCTAGCTTTTCAAAACGGCAACCTAAAAAAACTTTTTAATACTTCAGGGCAGCTTTACCGCGGGCTCAATCTTGCAGCTCAATTAGAAACCCTCTCCCTCGATGAAGCCCTGCAGCTTCTTCACACGCATGGCATGCTTGTCAAGCGCCCTTTTCTAATTAACAAAATAATAGGCTTGACAGGTTTTGACCCACTTATCTGGAAGGAAAGACTGAAAGCTTGACTATAAATTTAATTTCGAATAAAATTTTTCAATAAACGGTAATTTCACTCTGACATCTGCATCTTTCACAACCGGCTTGTGCCGGTAATAATCCCCCATTTTTTCAGCATTTTTCCCCTATTAAAAATTTAAAAAGAGAAAAAGTTTATGTTTAAAAAAATGCCGTTTATCATGATGGCCCTCATTATTTTTATCGGGCTATTCAGCTCCTTGATACCGGACAGCCTCCAATCGATCCTCTATGCCATCAGTTTGTCCATCAAGTCATTTATTGTATTTTGCCTGCCATTGATTATTTTCGGCCTGCTCTTTAGAACAGCCGTTAATTTTGCGAAAAAGGCTTCAAAAATTATCCTCTTCCTCCTTGGCGGAGTTTGCTGTTCAAATTTTGTATCAACAATGATCAGTTATTTCATCGGCACAGCCGCTTACCAATTCGATTTATCAATGCCTTTTCCCCAAGAAGGGGCCGCCTTGCTACCTGCATGGGATTTTAGTTTGCCAAAGTGGATTGCAAACGACATGGCCATGTTTGCAGGCCTTTTAAGCGGCGTTGTACTGGGCTGGATGAAACCCTCTTCCGCTCATTTACTGGCCTCAAAGCTGGAAGTAGTGGTCAATAAATTCCTGAAAATCATTTTGGCTGTCATCCCGCTGTTCATTACAGGTTTCGTGGTTAAAATGAGCCATGATAAGGTTTTGGGTTATATTTTCAGTAACTATGCTCTGATCTTCATCTTGATAGCCTCAGCCTTACTAGCCTACGTTTTCATCCTTTATCTGGTCGCCAACCGCTTTAATCCAGCTGCCGCATTTAAAAGCATGGGAAATATGCTTCCGGCAGCCATTACCGGCCTTGGCAGTATGTCCAGCGCCGCTGCAATGCCCTTGACAATTCTTGGAACAGAAAAAAATTCAAAAAATCCCGACTTAGCCCGCTCGATCATTCCGGCCACTGTCAATATTCACCTGATTGGGGATTGTTTTTCCATCCCAGTCCTGGCCTTTGCGGTGATGAAAAGCTTTGGGGTGCCTGAGCCGCTCCTGATCAGCTATTTAATTTTTGCCCTCTATTTTGTTTTGGCTAAATTTTCCGTGGCTGCAGTTCCAGGGGGCGGAATACTCGTGATGCTTCCAATTCTTGAAACGCACTTAGGATTTAACGCAGAGATGCTTTCTCTGATCACTGCCCTTTACATCCTGTTTGATCCGATTATCACCTGCGCCAATATTTTAGGAAATGGGGGCTTTGCAATGATTATAGACAGGTTATGGAAAAGGGCTCCTGACAATTCGGTTGCCATGGAGCAAAAAAAAGCATTTGGATAAAACATGTTAATAAAAGCTTTCCCCTCAGGCCCGTTTGCCACAAATTCTTATGTAGCGGCCTGCGAAAAAACGGGCGAGGCCGCGATCATCGACGCCGCCCCCCGATCGACAGAGGCCCTTGAGGCCTATCTACAAGCGAACGGGCTGGTCTGCCGGGCCCTCCTGCTTACCCACTCCCATTGGGACCACATTGCTGATGCAGCGGCCTTGCAAAAAAAATTTCTCTTGCCTGTCTATGTGCACGCCTTGGATGCTCAAAATTTAAGGCAGCCGGGTGCTGACCAGCTTCCCTTTTGGATGGATATCCCTTCTGTCGAACCATCGATCCTGATGCAGGAGGGCGACCAGATCCCTGTCGGCCATTTAAACTTCTCTGTCATGCACACCCCTGGACATACGCCTGGGGGCGTTTGCTTTTACGAGCCGCAGCAAGGCATTCTTTTTTCAGGCGATACGCTATTTAAAGGGACGATCGGGAATTTATCCTTCCCCACCTGCCAGCCCGATGAGATGTGGCCCTCTTTGGAAAAGCTATCCCGCCTCCCTCGCGCGACTCAAGTGTATCCCGGGCACGGCCCGGCAACAACGATTAAGCAAGAAAACTGGCTCGGAAGAGCCAAAGACATTTTTGGAAACAAATAAGGAGAATTTCATGGGAGTATTAGTCGGACGTCCGGCCCCTCAAATTAAAGCTAAAGCAGTTGTTGGCGGAGCCATCACCAATGATTTTTCACTGCAGCACTATGCTGGACAGTATGTTGTCCTGTTTTTCTATCCTCTGGATTTCACATTCGTGTGTCCGACTGAGCTGCATGCCTTCCAGGAAAAATTGGAAGAGTTTGAAAAAAGGCATGCCCAAGTCATTGGTTGCTCGGTAGACAGCTGTTATACCCACCTAGCTTGGTTGAACACCCCCAAAACCAAAGGCGGAATTGAAGGGGTCGATTATCCTTTGATTTCTGACCTTAACAAGACGATCAGCCAAGATTATGATGTTTTAATGGCGCATGAAGGGATTGCCTACCGGGGCTTGTTCCTGATTGACAAGGAAGGAATTGTCCGCCATCAAATCGTCAATGACCTCCCACTTGGCCGCTCTGTCGATGAAGCGCTCCGTATGCTGGATGCCTTGATTTACTTTGAAAAGCATGGGGAAGTGTGCCCGGCTAATTGGAGCCAGGGAAAAAAGGCGATGAAACCAAGCTATGAAGGGCTTGAAAATTACTTCGTTAATTAAGAGGGTGTCTAAAAATATTTATTTATCAAAAATGGACGGCCCTTTATAAAGGAAGATCATTTATAAAGAGGCCGTCCATGCAAAAAATAAAACAACTTTTCCTTTCTTTTCTACTCATCTCTTTGGCAGCAAGCCCCTCTCTTTTTAGCCAAGTGCAAGAAGGCTATGTCGTCGATTGCACGGGATGCCCTCCGCAGCCCTGTTATTTCAAAGGCTTTCTGATCGCCGACCTTCTTTACTGGAGAGCTTACGAGAGCAAGCTGGACGTCTGCAGACCTGAATTAGAAAACCCATGCGGCGAATGCCGCACCTATAAAGGGGAAGGACGCGAGCCACATTTTAAATGGGGTCCCGGTTTTCGCATTGGTTTAGGCTACCTTATCAATGACTTTGATTTTCTTATTACCTTGACCCATTTTAATTCACGCACAAATCACTCCGAGCATGATCGCCTGAACTGGAAAGTTGATTTTGACAGCATCGACCTGCTCACTGGCTATGAATTCGGCTGCACACCCTGCCTGGCCATCCGCCCCTTTGGAGGCTTGCGTTTTGCCCGTATTGACCAAGAGATACGCACCTCTAAATGCCGCCAGTCATTGGCCTCTAATTTTGGATGGCGCTGGAAGCATGATGAAGACTTTTCGGGCATTGGACCGGTTTTAGGCCTAGATGGAAATTGGAATCTCTATGGCATTAATTTATATGTCAATGTGGCTGTTTCATGGCTATATGGCAATTTTCATGTGCATTTGAACCAGTCGGAACAGCAATTTGACGAGACATATTGTGTGATGACTAAAACACATCTTACCGCCTGCATTCCAGTCTTTGATGCCAGTGCAGGTATCCGTTGGCAAGCCTGCTTATGCCGTGGAATTCAATTCGTCTTCCAACTGGGTCTCGAGCACCATGCCTATTTCAACTATAATCGCATTGGTGACTGCGGAGACTTAAACTTCGACGGCTTAAACCTATCAGCCGGCTTTGCCTTCTGATAGGTCCTTAATTATTCACTCGTTATTCATTAAGTAAATTCCTTTGAGTGAGCTCCGATTCGCCTAGCCAGTAGCAAAAAATGGAGGCTGGGATGCGCATAATTTTTAACGATTCGTCTCCTTCAATAATTAGACCGCAATCGTCAGCCTCCTTAGTGATAGCAAACGCCTTATTGACCCCTTGCGTTTTGCAAAATTGCAGTAGCCCGCTAAGAGATTTTTTTTCTGTCGGTCTCGACATGTATTTAACTTCAAAAGGAATCATGCCGGTTGGCTTATGCATAATTAAATCCACTTCCTTATCCTTTACCCCTTTCCAGTAGCTGAATCGGGTCAAATGATTCCCGCTATGGGCAAAAAGATGCTTGCATACAGCTGTTTCGACTGCTTGCCCAAGCGCTTTTGGCTCTTCGATCACATTTTTACCTTTCATTAAAATGGCGGAAGCAATGGCAGGATCGGCTAAATAAATTTTTGATCGCCCCTTTAGCACCTCTTTACCTGACCCAAAAGAAGGAAGCCGCCGAAGCAGATGAGCCATTTCCAAAAGATGAATAAAATGATTCACAGTCGTTCGCGATATGCCTAAATTGCTAGCAAGCGCTGCAATATCTTGTATTCCACCGTCGTGCATGCATAGGTAAATGAATGTCTGCTCAAGTTCCATGATCCTACGTACGCCAAATAAGGCTGTCATGTCGCGCTTTAAAACTTTGTCAATAATGTCTTCTCTTAACAGTCGTTGAGCTTGCAAAACGCTTTCCATTACTGCAGTCTGAGGGAAACCTCCACGAACTAAATATTCATGAAAATGACCGATCAATGGCTTGACAGCTTCCCTGATGTGAAAAAAAACATCTTTTGAAGAATTAAAAAGCTCATGAATTGTTTTAATTGAAGGAATCTGGGGAAGTTTAATTTTTTTTATTTGCAGGTACTCAAAAAAAGAAAGTGTCGAAACTTCCATGGTATGCCACCGCCCTACCCCGGATTCCTGGCTGATATCTGAAAGAGACATCGCTGATCCTGTAAAGATGATTCTTCTTTTTTTGAAAAAATCCACTTGGTGCTTTATCCATGTACCAAAGTCTCTTAGGACTTGTGCCTCATCTAAAAATAAAAATTCTATCTCGCCTGATTTAACCTCTAATTGCCTCCAGGCATCAATAACAGTTTCAAGGCCTGCCATCTTTATAATCGGATGGTCAAAAGTAATGTAGACAATATTTTTCGGATGGACACCTTCTTGAAGGAGCTGCTCGATCGATTGTAATAAAAGTGTTGTTTTGCCAACCTGACGGGGGCCAGATAACATGACAGCACGTGGGGCAGGAGGATGTGCTATCCAGGTAAAAAGCTCATCATAAACAGCTCTTTTCCAGTTTGGCAGATCAAACACTGCTTCTCCCCTCCACCAAGGATTAAATTGAGAAAGGATAGGAAGAAGCTCTTCTTTGGTTATATGCATAGTATACTTTACATTTTTTGGTGTTTTACATTAAGTATACTTTACATATTTTTCCAAAATTTGTAAAGTATACTTAAACTAATGAGGGATTCTTCTAACCTGAGTTTGGATACTGGGGAAAAGCGGTCAACTTGACCGCGAAGCGTATAGAGTATGTGGTAGACCTTGTGTTTTTAGCAAAATTCCAGCGAAACTTAGTATATACGCATGCAATGTATCATTATCTTCTTTGGTAGATTTCAGCCATTTTTCCGGCTGCATAGGTTAAGATGAAATCGGCGCCCGCTCTTTTTATGGAAAGAAGCGATTCTTCGAACACGCGGTCGGCATCCAGCCACCCTCTCTGGGCTGCGGCCATCACCATGGCGTATTCGCCGCTGACATGATAGGCGCCTACAGGAAGGGTTGTGGCTGATTTAATTTTGGCAATGACGTCTAGGTAGGGAAGTGCGGGCTTAATGAGGATCATATCAGCTCCTTCCTCCTCATCCAGACGGCACTCGAGCAAAGCTTCACGCACATTGGCAGGATTCATTTGATAGGTTTTCTTATCGCCAAACCGTGGAGCAGAATGAAGGGCCTCCCTAAACGGGCCGTAGAACGCTGAAGCATATTTTGCCGTATAGGAAAGGATCCCAACGTTTGTATGGCCTTGTTGGTCAAGAGCCCGCCGGATAAAACCCACACGTCCATCCATCATGTCGCTTGGAGCTACAATATCTGCCCCCGCTTCGGCTGCAAGACTAGACATTTGGGCAAGAATCGGCAGTGTCAAGTCGTTGTCGATTTCTCTCCTTTCGTTCATCAAGCCATCATGCCCATGATCGGTAAAGGGATCCAATGCAACATCCACCATCAGGCACATTTCTGGAATTTCTCTCCGCAAAGCCTGCAGCGCTTGGCACATTAAATTTCCCGGCCGAACCGCTTCGCTCGCCCCGCTATCTTTATTTTCCTTCGCTGTATAGCAGAAAAGGTCAACAGCTCGAATGCCTTTTTCATATAACTGCGCGGCCTCTTCAATCAAGAGATCAATGCTCATCCGATAGATTCCAGGCATGCTTTGAATTTCTTCCTGCCGCTTAGACCCTTCAAGGATAAAGACGGGGGCAATCAGTTGGCTTGGATGCAGGTGCGTTTCCTGGACAAGCCCGCGAATGGCTGCGCTGCGCCGATTTCGCCTGGGCCTTTGCACGAGAGGCTCGGCGAGGGAGCATTCAGTCGATAGCATCAATGAACCTTGATAGGAAATTCTTTATGCACGCCCGGATAGTAGTAAGCAGAGTAAGTCACTGCCAATGAGGCGATTAAATTTTCATGCCCGTCAATGGTCGCAAAAGCCTGGTATTCCCGCAAAGACCAGTCATCCCTTACGAAATCGAGGAGGGAAGGAAGCAAATGAGGTTTTTCAAAAGCAATTTCTACAATTTTGCCAGGTTCGATGGAAGGGAGAACTTTTTTTTCTGTTTCAAAAATCACGCTTGCCTCTTCTTTATCCAAGGGTTTGGCAAAAGCATAGCGCAAGTAAAGTTCCCCTTGAGGACTAGGCGTTGTACCTTTGTTATGGATCACCACCGAAAGCTTGACAGGGCTGCCTGGCTGCACTTTAGGTTTATCTTCATCGATTGGCTGGACAGGTTGAATTTGAATGGAGCCTTGTAGAATGGCTTCTTGCTGGAGGACAGCCTGTTGCTGTTGTTGACCGTATCCGATACGTGCTAATAATAGCAAGCAAAGTAAAAGGGCAAGGCTTAAACGGAATAGCCAACGGGAAGAGGTCTTTGTATGACTTGACATAACTTTTTCCTTCTTTTATCCAAAAATAGCCCGAATGGGGATATAGACAATGATCGCGAGGATGGCCCCAATAGGGACAGTCACCACCCAAGAAATCATGATATCACGGGTAGTTGTTAGATTGACCGCTTCCAGGCCTCTGGCAAATCCTACCCCTATGACCGCTCCGACAAGCGTATGGGTTGTCGATACAGGCAACCCGAGGCGTGAAGCGATGACAATTGTCGTAGCTGCTCCAAATTCTGCTGCAAAGCCGCGGCTGGGAGTCAGCTCAGTAATTTTTTTCCCTATTGTTTCAATGACTCTCCATCCCCATGTCGCTAAGCCGATCACAATGCCCACACCCCCTAAAGCCAAGGCCCAGGTTGGGACAGGGGCATCAACAGCGTAGAGGCCTGTTGTCAAGATAGCGACAGCAGCAGAAAGGGGGCCGATGGCGTTCGCCACATCATTAGCGCCATGGGCAAAAGCCATCATGCAGGCGCTCATGATCTGAAGATAAGAAAAAATTCTTTCCACTTTTGTGTACTCTTCATGCATTTGGTCGACATCCTGCACCCGAATCTTTGATTCAAGGGAATGAGAAAGGGCATGGATTTCATCCAATAACAGCCCGCCTGTGTATTGCATTTCCCCGTGGGTTTTAGCTAAAAAATTTTTCATATGCCGAGCGGCTTTTTGCAAAGACTCCGCTGCATCGGGATTGACAGGTGCGACGACTGGGGCAGCATCTGGCAAAGACGTCCTTTTAAGTAAAAAGGTGCTGATTACAGCGCCGACGCCTCCCGATAAGAGTGCCATCATTAATTTAAGCGGCCAGTCAAGTTCTAAGTTTAAATTATGCAAGCCTTCGAAAACCAATACCATTGCAAGAACAGTGACGACCACAAAGACAATCAAGGGGGTATAGCGAAGCGTGGCAGCCAGAGGATTTAAAGCATAAAAAATTTTCTTTCGAAGGAATGTAAAAATATAAAAACCGAGAATGCCGCCAAGAATGGGAGATAAAATCCAACTGCTAACGATAAAAGCGACACCTTTCCAGTGAATGGCTTCAACGCCTCCCACAACAGCGCCAAAACCAACAACTGCCCCCACAATCGAATGGGTTGTCGAAACGGGCCAGCCAAAATAGGAAGCAATCTGGAGCCATATACCGGCCGAAGCAAGAGAGGCGAGCATGCCGTAAACGAGAATGCGTGGCTGCGCGCTGAAAAAATCAGGATTGATGATGCCGCTTTGGATGGTTTTCGACACGTGGGAGCCAAAGAAAAAAGCGCCGAAAAATTCCAAAAAGGCTGCAATAATCACTGCATGGCGAAGTGTCAATGCCCCCGATCCGACCGATGTTCCCATGGCATTGGCTACATCGTTTGCGCCAATGTTCCAGGCCATGTAGAAACCTGTAACCAAAATTAAAATGAGTAAGGCAGCATCCATACTTGTATTATTTTAGCTCCAAGGTCATTCTTACCCGGTAGGCAAGTTTTTCAGATAAATTCGAAATGGCTCCCATGACCTCGATAAGCCGTTGCCATTGGCTGAAGGAGCTATAGCTCAGCTGTCCTTCAGCTGCAAATAAAGCCTTTAGCAACTTGCGTTGTGTTAAATCCACTTCATGCTCCTTGTAAGCCACCTGGTCCACCATCGAGCGGACCTTCTCAGCCTCGATTCCTCCAAAGGATGATTCGACTAATTCATGCAATTCCTGAATGACAAGTCTAACCTGTTCGAAGGCTTCCATATTTTGAATTAAGAAGAGTTTAAACTCCTCCTTAAAAATTGGCAATATTTCTAACGGCTTTAGCGTGGCGATCACTCCAACATCCTCTACTTTATCTGCAATGCTATCCTGCAAAGAAAGGATATCGAGAAGATTACCCCGGTCGATGGGCAGGAATAAGCTTTTTGGAAGATGGTTGCGAATATCGTTTTTAATCAGATCAGCCTGATGTTCGAATTCAGAAATTTCATTGGCAATTTTTTCTATCAGGGGATAGTTTTTTTCCTCAATGGCCTTGCATAAGGAAGGTAAAAGGTGCACACACCGTGCAACGCATCCCATATGAGATTCCAAAGGAGCAAAGGGTGAGCGTCCGAACAGGCTTAATATAGTTAACATCGTTTAACCTGAATTTTTTCGTGCACGATACACTAGATGGGATTTCTAAATCAAAATTAAAGATGCCGTAATAACAAAATTTCAGTATAGATAGGTGTTCAAAACAGGTTACTTGTATGGATGCCCCTTTACTAAAAGTGCGCGACTTGACAGTCCAGCTTCAAATGGAAAATGATCGCTGGACCGTCGTGGATAAGCTCGGCTTCGACCTGCATGCGGGGAAAACGTTGGCGCTTGTTGGAGAATCGGGGTGCGGTAAATCAATGACTGCCTTGTCGCTCCTGCGCATTTTACCTACCCCCCCGGCCCTTCCCCCTGAAGGAGAAGTGATCTATAAAGATCAAAATCTTTTGAAAATCAAGGAAGCGGACATGCGGCGCTTACGCGGATCCCGCCTTGCCATGATTTTTCAAGATCCCATGAGCGCCTTAAATCCCGTTTACACGATAGGCAATCAACTCGCTGAAGTGGCGGAATTGCATCTCCATGTGGATCCGGATGAAGCCTTGGAAAGGGCAGAAAAAATCATGCAGGAAGTGGGGATCCCGGACGCACGCAGAAGGCTGAATGATTACCCTCACCAACTCTCCGGCGGACTTAAGCAGCGTGTCATGATTGCCATGGCGCTTCTTTGCGAGCCCGATATCCTCATTGCGGATGAGCCGACAACTGCCCTCGATGTGACCATTCAAGCGCAGGTTCTTGATCTGATCAGAAGCCTCCAGGAGCGCAAAGGGATGGCTCTCTTGCTCATTACCCATGACATGGGAGTGGTCGCCGAAACAGCAGACGATGTCATTGTCATGTACACGGCGCAGGGGATTGAAAGAGGGCACGTGGAAGATATTTTTCACTCCCAGGCCCATCCCTACACGCTTGGACTCTTCAACTCCCGCCCCTCGCTCAGCAAAAAAGGGAAGCTCACCCCTATTTCGGGCCAAGTTCCCTCCTTTCAGCATTTGCCTCAAGGATGCCGCTTTCATCCCCGCTGTCCATTCGTCATGCCAAAATGCCGCTCCAGCCCAGTACCCGACTTTTTGCTTCCGCTTGATCATCTGACCAAATGCTGGTTATATGACAAAAGCGATGAAAGCCGTGCGCGCTTAAAAAATTCCTCCCTGGAGCAAAAAGATGAATGAACCTTTGTTGTCAGTCAGGGGGCTTAAAAAATACTATCCCATTTATGCCGGTTTATTCCGCAAAGAAGTGGGCTCATTTAAAGCAGTGGATGACATCAGTTTTACCATTCGGGAAGGGGAAGTGCTGGGCATGGTGGGAGAGTCAGGAAGCGGGAAGAGCACTGCCGCCCGGGCCTCCATCCGGCTGATTGAACCAACTGCCGGAGAAATCACCTTTGCGGGCGCTTCGCTGACGAATCTGAATGCGAACGAATTAAAAAAAATACGCAAAAGCATCCAAATCGTCTTTCAGGACCCTTACGCCTCCTTAAACCCGCGAAAAACAATCCAGGAAAGCATTGGGGAGGCGCTTCGCTACCATGGCCTCGCTTTAAACCAAAACGAAGAAGTCGAACAGATTGAAAAGGTCTTGCAGCAGATCGGGCTGCCAGCCTCAGTCATGCAACGCTACCCCCATGAGTTTTCGGGTGGACAGCAGCAGCGCATTTGTATCGGTCGGGCCCTTTCCTTGCAGCCAAAATTAATAGTCTGCGACGAGGCTGTTTCAGCCCTCGATGTCTCCATTCAGGCGCAAATATTAAATTTGTTGATCGAACTCAAAGAAAAGTTCAATTTGAGCTACCTTTTTATTTCGCATGACCTCTCAGTCATCCGGCACATTGCCACGCAAACGGTCGTCCTACACCAAGGAAAGATCGTAGAGAAAGGATTGACTGAGCAGTTATTTGACGATCCGCAGCAAGAATATACTAAAACACTTCTCCGTTCCATTCCACGAATGGAACCCAGGCGAAAGCGACGTTAAAAGAAAATGAATCAAGCCATATAATACCATTTCCCGAAATTAAAATCATAAATTTGACTTGTGATCACCTTCATCTTTAAAAGATCTCTCCTTGTTGATATTCAAAGATATCAACTTCGAAAAGATCTTTTAAATCTGAAGCACTGACAAGTCAACTTGATGGTTTTATTTTTGGGAAATGGTATAATACTGCGAGCGTTTTTGAATTTAATTGAGATTCAAAAGATCTGCTTATTCATCTGCTCCTTTTGGCAGAGGTGAGTTATTTAATTGGCTCACGTATTTTTATGCCTAAAATAATCTACCCAATCGACTTGTCAAAAAAAAATTGGGTTAAAAAGAACATAAAAAAAATAAGCCAGGATTCGAGACAGGCAGGAAGAAACAAAAAACTACTCTACATTGCTTCTGGCTATTCCGATCCGATGTATTTATACCACGCGCGGATAGGTCTTTAAATTTTTCATCGGCATCTTTTGCGTCCCAGCTCATTGCTCGATCTTGCAAACTTATCCAAGTTTGCTGCGATCTCCGCAATGTACTGGGACATAAAATCTCGCCGCCAAAAA
>JAJTHR010000119.1 GCA_021298935.1 Parachlamydia sp.
AAAGTTGACTTGTCAGCGCTTCAGATTTAAAAGATCTTTTCGAAGTTGATATCTTTGAATATCAACAAGGAGAGATCTTTTAAAGATGAAGGTGATCACAAGTCAAATTTATGATTTTAATTTCGGGAAATGGTATTAAATCAAAGTCTTCCTTTGCATTTTTAAGCTGCTTCTCTGCGGAATAATACCAAAAGATACATCTGAAGGATAGCATCTTGTGAGAGGGGCATTAAATTACATCTTTGAAATTAACGGTAATTAAACTCCTTTTGATAAATAATTCGTGCACTTTTTTCATCAGCAACTAGTCGATAAACAAACGGATTTAAAATGAAATCGGCGAGCGACCAGCCTACTGTAAAGAAACTGCTTTTTAAGCATTTTAATGAAATACTTCATTAAAGAAAAGCTGCATCGCTTGCCAGGCCCTTTTGGAAGTCAGCGGTTCATAAAAAAGGCCGCTTTCTTTGTTCTTTTGCTCAGAATTTGTGAAGGAGTGCCCCGCCAGGCCATACGTATTAAACTGCCAATCCACTCCTGCTTCTGTCATCTCTTTTTCCAAATTCAGAATATCTTCGTTTGTGACTAAAGGATCATGATACCCATGCAATACAAGCAAGGATCCCTCCACTTTTTTTGCGATCGGCACAAGATTTGCCTCGACCTCCGCTAAGCGGCTCCCTAAAACACCATGAAAGCTCACAACCCCTTTTAAAGGCACACCTGAGCGTAGAAGCTCAATAATTGTCAAGCCGCCAAAGCAAAATCCAATCCCTCCTATTTTATCAGCTGACACATGCGGCTGCTCTTTCAAGGCCTCGTAGGCTGCCTGAATGCGTCCCTGCAGGCGAGCCCTATCTTTGAAAAGGGGCTTGACCAGGCTTGCAGCCTCATCAGCTCCGCTTGCGACCTTTCCATTTCCATAATAATCGACGGCCAAGGCAATATATCCAAGTTCTGCAAGCGCTTGTGCTTTTTGGCAAGCAAATTCATTCCTACCAAGCCATGTGGGGGCCACAAGGATGGCTGGCGCTTGTTTTTCGCTGGCAGCCTGCGGATAGACCAAATACCCTTTAAATTGATCATTTTCAATCCGATAAGTCAATTCTTTAGCGTCCATGTAGCCTCATTTTTTTCTTTCAAATTTTTTTTTCATTTTTCATAATGGCTATAACAAACCAAGGAAAGCGCATGTTTCAAACTATCTCATGCATTTCAGCCTTTCTACTTTTATTTTGCAACCTTTCCTTTGCCGATGCAAACGGCGCCTTTCCTGTGCTTTATAAAGGGCGCATTCGGCCCGCCCAGTCTTATGCTCGTCTTTTTATGCAGGAACAAGCAGGAGCAGATAAACCGCTGCATGCTTTAATGATCGAAGACCTGGCATCCTCTTCAGAAATGGAAGAGAGGGTTCTGGCACGCCTGCAGCAATTACAAAATAGCCATATGGCACCCGCGGACATTCAAAAGATCCTCGATCGTGAATTTCCTTTGCTGCAACGTTTACAGGCTGCCAGCCCCCTCTTTTTAGCGCTGCCCGGCAAAACATCCAAATGGCTCCCCTTGAATGCCCTAACGCTTCAAACGTACGACTCCCATCAAAATGACTTAAAACCAATTGGAAATTTCACTCGCTATTCTAATAAGGATTTTCTGGCCATCCAAAGAAGCTACATGGAATGGAGGCAAGCGCCAATCCAAGCGCATTTCGCCGCCCTGAATCGCCAACTTATCCACGCCTATGAATCGATTGCCGGCAGGCCCGATGATGTAGAAGGAATTTCCTACCCCTCTTTTTTGCAGTTGAAAGCCGAGCAGCTCTACAACCTGTATCAATGGACCAGCTTATTGGTGATTTTGTATACACTCAGCTTTATATTTTTGGTCTTTAAGCCAAAAATGGGCCATCTTTTTTTAATGATAGCTTTCTTTTTTCATACGGCCTTGCTTGGATGGCGGATGTTTATTTTGCTTAGACCCCCTGTGACCTCAATGATGGAAACCCTTCTGTATGTTCCATGGATTGCCGTCCTTTTTGCCTGGTTGCTCGGTCGCAAATATGCCTCATCCATTCCTCTGCTTTGCGGCGCCTTTTCCTCTGCAATCCTGCTTTCTGTTCTTGATTGGATGGGGGTCAATCAACATTTAGACAATCTGCAGCCTGTTTTAAATTCCCAATTGTGGCTGGTCGTACATGTTCTTTTAGTCGTAGCAAGCTATGGACTTTTTTTGCTTGGCTCTGTCCTTGCCCATTTTTATTTATTTTGCCGCTGGAAAAAACCGCCCCCCCACCTTCTCTCCTTTTTTATTTTACAAACCCTCTACTTTGGCACAGCCTGCCTGATTGCCGGAACACTTTTAGGCGGCGTCTGGGCAGCCGAAAGCTGGGGACGTTTTTGGGACTGGGATCCGAAAGAAGCATGGGCTTTTATATCTATTTGCACTTATCTCGCCTGGGTTCATGCTTACCGCATGAACCATATTAATGAATTAGGCCTTGCCTATGGCGCTGTGATCGGTTTTTTATCCATTAGCTTCACCTGGTATGGAGTCAATTATATCTTAGGGACAGGACTGCATAGCTATGGCTTCGGAAATGGCGGGGAAATTTATTATTACGCTTACTTAGGTTTTGAAGCACTTTTTCTTATCGTTTCACATCTATTTATAAATAAAAAACAGGGAATCAAACAAAATTAACTATTTAATTGATTTAAATTGTAATTAATGTTATATATATTTTCTCAAATTAGCCCCGCTCACAACTTTGATAAATTCTTTATTTAAATTCCGCCATCTTTTATCTAAAAATTGATTGAAATAAAGTTGCTTAAACCCCTAATATCGTTGGATCTTTGTCCAAATTCGATTAAATACATTGGATGTGTCATGAAACATGTTAAAAGTGAACGATTAAAAAAACTTGAAACCGAGTTAAACGACCTGGAACAATGGTTAAAACTCGGTCTTGTGCCTAAAAAGGATGTGGACAAGCATAAAGAAGAAATTCATGCTGTGAAAGCAAAGATTGAAGAAGAAAAAGAACGTCTTCAATTCCTTAAAGAAAGCGGCGAAGCGGAGGAGTACATTACTCCAAAACGCGTTCCCGGTAGAGCTGGTTATAATGATATGCCCACCATTCCAGATATTGATATTGGAGAAACAATGGGAGGGACAGATACTGGCTTTGACATGGAAACAGAAGCCATTGAGGTCGAAAATACAATCGAAGAGCGCGATGAAGACGACGACGAGGCGGATAATGAAGAAGAGGAAGAAGATGACGAGTCTTACTTTAGCGACCGTAACCGTTGGCGAAGAGGCGGTATAGTAGACCCTGATGCAAACGATTGGTAATTTAGACCACGTCAGCCTCTATTTTCATATCCCTTTTTGTTCGAAAAAATGTGATTATTGCCATTTTTATGTCTTGCCGGATCGTGAACCTTTAAAAGTTCAGTTATATGATAGCTTTTTATTAGAGTGGGAGCAAAAACTCCCTCTTCTTAAAGACAAAGAAATTATTTCCATCTATTTCGGCGGAGGAACCCCTTCGCTTTTTGGTGCCAGCCGCATTGGTTCCCTGCTGAATCACATCAAAGAATCCTTGCCCTTTGAATCCACGATTGAAGTAACTTTAGAGGCCAATCCCGAAAGCACGAGCCGTGAACTCATGGCTGCCTATCAAGACGCCGGCATCAATCGAATCAGTATTGGCATGCAGACACTCGACGCCAACTTGCTTCAAATGCTCGGTCGCACCCATACTCCTCAGCGCGCCATAACCGCCATTTTTGACGCCTATTCAGCGGGCATCAAAAATATAACCGTTGATTTGATGTATGACCTTCCCGGTCAATCGCTTGAAACGTGGAAAGCCACGTTAGCCCAAATCCAGGATCTGCCTGTTTCCCATTTGTCGTTATACAATTTGACCATCGAGCCCCATACGCAATTTTTCAAAAAGCAGTCTGAACTGCGTCCCCTGCTTCCTCCTGAAGAAATAAGCCTTGAAATGTATAAAATAGCGGTGGCGCAATTGGAAAGCTATGGCCTAATGCAATATGAAATTTCAGCTTTTGCAAAACCGGGCTGCCATTCGATCCATAATACAGGCTATTGGACAGGAAGGCAATTTTTAGGGTTCGGCCCCTCAGCCTTTAGTTATTGGGATGGAAGGCGTTTTCGCAATGTCTCCCATTTGGGTAAGTATGCGCATGCTTTAAAAGGCAATACCGACCCTATTGATTTTGAAGAGCGATTAGACCCGCAGGCTCATCTAAGAGAGCTTTTAGTCATTGCCCTTCGTTTAAGGCAAGGCCTTAATTTGAAAGACTTTGAAAGCAGCCATGGCTCCTTAGCCGAAGAAACATTGCAAACCATGGCTCAATTGGAAAAAAAAGAGCTTCTTACCAGTCAAGGCAATAACTGGACCCTGACTAATCAGGGTGTTTTATTGTACGATGCCTTAGCTGCCGAACTCATTTAGCCCTAAATAGTAAATAAAAATATCGCCGGCTTTTTCTCTAAATTGGGCGGTGTGCTTTTCTTCCAGCTTACAATGCTCTGGCAGACGATCCCTTGCGTGGGCATGGTCAAATCCCACGCCACAGCCAGCCAGGCATGGTTCGGTAATGTGTCAATGGCCGTCTGTAGAGTATGCATATTCCTGTAAGGAGCTTCCATAAATATTTGAGTGGCCTGTTCAGATTGTGCAATTTGAACCAAACGTTTTAGATGCTCCTGACGCTTAGCAAGCTCTTTTTCTAAATAGCCATGAAAGAAAAATTTTTGTCCCTGGAAGCCTGAAAGCATCAGAGCCAGAAGAATCGAGGAGGGACCGGCAAACGCCTGCACGACAAGACCTCTTTGGCGCGCCCTTTGAACAAGCTTGGAACCGGGATCGGCTATGCATGGCAGCCCTGCATCTGAAACAAAACCCCATCGCTCTCCTTTAATAATCGGCTCAAGAAGAAAATCAATGTGGCTGTCGGGAGTATGTTCATTAAATAAGGCCAAAGGAATTTCTGCAGCGGGTTTTTTCGTTTCAAACCGCTTTAAATAACGCCTCCCTTCACTCTCGCTTTCTGCAATCAGTCCATCTAACGTACCGACGGCTTTGGCCACACTCGGGGACAAAAAAACTTCGGCATGTTTATGATCGCCGAGCAGGTTAGGGAGGAGGAGGAGGGCAGCTTTTTGCGTCGTCATTTTTTTGCACCTTGCGTTAGGCGGATAATTAATAATTCAAGCAGCAGCTTTTCTTCTGTCTGCGAGTTCTTTACTTTTATTTCTGTTTCATCAATCAACAGCAGGCCCTCTTGCAAAGCCCTCACTCCATAATGGCGGATTTGATCAACTGTTTTATTGAGAAAGGCCCCTTTCATATAGGGGAAATCCCCTGCCGCTTCCTGGGCAGGCATTCCTTTACTTAAAGCCACGCCAATATGAAAGTGCGTCTGGAATTGGGAGCGTATTTGACGCAAGCAAGGGAGGAGGCTTGCATCGCTTAAAAGATCGGAAGCTATTTTGATGGCCTTTGCGGTTTCACGCTTAAAAATTGCCTCACCCAGCTGCCATATCGTGTCTGCATGGCCAAACGTACAAATTTTTGCCGCTTCCTGGAAAGTGATTTCATTTTTATCAGCAGCAAACGTCAAAAGCTTTTCAAGCTCCTGCTTCAGCAAGGCTTGGTTGCACCCCGTCTGTTTGACAAGCTCCTGGAGAGCCTGGTAAGGCATGGTTTTACGCTCTTCAGCCAGTTGTTGTCCGGCCCATTCAACCAATTGCTTTTCTTTTTCCCATGGTTTAACCTCAACAGCTTCAAAAATAACCCCTTCCTTCTCGGCTGTTTTATAAAATTTGGTTTGCTTATTCCATGCAGTGGCTGAAAGGATAAGATATTGCGCAGGAGGGATTTTAGGAAGATATTCTTCAATAAAGCCTAGGACCTCTTTTTTGCATTTATCGCAATTTTTAATCCAAAAGGCCTGTTTTTTTACAAAGAAAGAAAGGCCTTGCAGCTCAAGGGCGAGTTCATCCACAGTGATTGAGGAGCCTTCGAGAATTTTTACAGCCAGCTCCCGTTCATGCCCGCTTGGAAACAGGGCAGTCAAAATCTTGTCTGCCGGTTCTTTGTGCTCTGATTCCTTGCTTAAAAGGAGGTAAAGGCGGCTGAGGTGAAGAGGACCTGCAGCCTCAATATGCTTTTCAAAAGCCCTAAGATTGTCGTATTTCACAAATAGGTGGTCATTTTTTCAGATAAGTGTACCAAAAGTTCCCTAAAAAATTCAAGTTTATCCCCTCTTCCTAGCAGCCGACCTTTTTTTCAATTGGCTTCTTTTCCAGCCCTCGGCGGTCTGAATGCGTTGATCGCGAGGCAAGGCGAAAGACATCGTTTCACTTGCCCCCTCTTTCTTAACCGGTTCCTCTTTGTTTAATTTAGCCATACGATCCTCCACTTGTTAAATGCAGAGGGGAAATTCCCTCTGCATGAAGAACTTAAGGCCTCAGGATTCAGGCTGGGCTTTTTTGCCTTTTTTGCCCCCTTTTCCTTTTTTTCCTGCTTTATCTTGTTTATTACGTTTAGGCATTCTTTCCTCCTTGTTAAAAATGAAGGACAAATGATGGAATGCAAAAAAAGTGCCAAGGAAGCTTCTTTCCGAAGAGGAATCTAAAAAATGTACAGGTTTACCAGTAAACCCAGCCTTTACGTACCAGAAGTTCTGCATTGAGAAGAGCCGCACCGGCTGCGCCGCGTACAGTATTATGAGAGAGAAGGGTAAATTTATAGTCGAGGACAGGGCAAGGCCGCAAACGGCCGATGCAAACAGCCATTTCCTTATCGATTAAGCGATGGAGCTTGGGCTGCGGATAGAAGGGACCATTAAAGTAGTGCAAGGGGTGGAATGGGGCGGAGGGAAGCTGCAATTCTTGCGGTTCGCCTTTAAACTGCTTCCACGCTTCAAGTATCATTTCCATTGATGGTTTATCAGAAAGCTTGATTGAAACGCAGGCCGTATGCCCATCTGTAATGGGAACCCGGTTGCATGTCGCGCTGATTGTGATGGAATCAGTGCCTAATATTTTTAAGGGCTCGGTTTCTAATTTTTCTTCTTCCAAGGGAATATAGGGAATCAGGTTATCAGCAATGTCAAGGCTGGCAACGCCTGGATAACCGCTGCCCGAAAGGGCCTGCATAGTGACAATGTGGACGGTCTTTAAACCAAAGCGATCCCAAAGCGGCTTGAGGGCAAGCACCACTCCGGACACAGAGCAATTCGGATTTGTAAAAATTTTCCCTTTTGTTTTTTGCCCTTTCGCCGCTTCAATGCTGCCGGGATTGACTTCCGCAACAAGTAGCGGCACATCCGGTTCCATACGATACGCACTGGCATTGGAAACGACAAGATAGCCCGCCTCGGCAAATTCTTTTTCTATCTGAAAAGCGGCATTCGATTCAAGCGCCGAAAATACTATTTTTGCTTCTATAGTGGTCCTGCAAGGCTGCACAACAAAGTCTGCAACAGAGGAGGGAATAGGCGTTGGAAGGAGCCAGTGAACGGCTTCGCGATAGGCCTTCCCGGCTGATTGATCGGAAGCGCATAAAGCTGCAATTTTAAACCATGGATGGTTCTCTAAAAGCTGCACCATTTTTTGCCCGACGCAGCCGGTGGCCCCCAAGATGGCTACCGGGATTTTATCCCGGTAGAAAAAATCACTGCTCATCATTTTAAGCGATCGACAGATCTTTTAAAAAGCGGGTCAGCAGCCGAACGCCCACTCCTGTCGCATACTTAGGATTATATTTTTTTCCCTCAGACAGGTAGGCAGTCCCTGCGATATCCAAATGGGCCCAAGGAATGTCCGCCCCGACAAAGGTTTTTAAAAAGGTGGCAGCGACATTCGAGCTGGCCGATCTTCCGTTCCAGCTTTTGATATCGGCGATATCTGATTTTAATCGTTCCTTATACTCTTCATACAAAGGCATACGCCATAGCCGCTCAAAGGTCCGCTCTCCGGCCAGGACCAATTCCTCGGCCAAGCCGTCATGATTACTCATTATCCCTGTGGCCTCCGATCCGAGAGCTACCTCGATCGCTCCCGTTAAAGTCGCGATATCAATCATGCGTGTCGGCTTTAATTTTTGACTTGCATAAGCAAGGGCATCTGCCAGTACAAGCCGTCCCTCGGCATCGGAATTCATCATTTCGACAGTTGTACCCGCATAGCTTCGATACACATCGCCCGGCTTAAAGCTTTTCGCGTCAATGCCATTTTCTGTTGTGGGAATGACCACTGTCAGGTTGACTTGCAAACCCAAATTGCAGACGGCGACCATCGTACCAAAACAGGCTGCAGCGCCTGCCATGTCGCATTTCATCGTTTCCATTCCGCCTGTCGGCTTTAAATTAAGGCCGCCGGTGTCATAAGTAATCCCTTTGCCAATAATCACCGTATTGTCCTTGGATTTAGGCCTGCCACGGTATTCCATAATGATAAAAGCCGGATCAAGGGCCGAGCCGCGATTGACTGCTAGAAGGAGGTCGAGCCCTTCTTTCTCAATCCTTTTTTTATCAAACACAGTTGTTTTGAGTGAGGGATACTCCTGGCTTAAGCCCTGAGCGCAGGAAGCGAGGTATTGAGGGGTAATTTCATCAGCATTTCCATTGATGAGATCCCTTGCAAAATCGACGCCGTCACAGACCGCTTGCGCCTCTTCAGCCAATCCGAGGGCCCGTTTATCAGATGTAATCAGAGAAATTTTTTGAATGAGCGCTGTCTCTTCTTCTTCAGGTATAGTGCTTTTTAACCTGTTATAAACGTAGTTGGGAAGAAGCAACCCTTCAGCCAGCCCCTCCATTTTTTCTTCTTCTGTTAGGCGATCTGATAAGGGAACTAAAATATTGAGCGACTTAATTTTTTTGGCTAAACAAGCTTTTGCCAATGCGCCATAGCTTTTACGCAAACATTCTGTCGAAACTTTATCCTGGGGTCCCAGGCCAATAAGGGCTATGCGTTGCTCCGGTTCCCCTTCGATGTATAGTAAAGCGATTTCTCCTTCTTTACCTGTAAAGTCCCCGGATTTAAGAACAGGACTCAATAATCTTCCAAGAAGGTTACTGGCAGCGGCTTCTTCCGCTTGGGAAACTCCTTTCCAAAAAGGGATGGCAAGCACATCGGCTTTCTTTCTTTTTTCAAGTTGTGAAACAAGGGCAAATTCCATACCGGCCTAAATGAGTGTTTTTGTCAGTTTTATCTTTTTTTATTTAACGCAAAGACCGCAAAGAGAAACAGCACAAGCAAGAAATACAAAAAGTAATAGTGCTGCTTTCTTTGCGTTTATACCACGCGCGGATAGGTCTTTAAATTTTTCATCGGCATCTTTTGCGTCCCAGCTCATTGCTCGATCTTGCAAACTTATCCAAGTTTGCTGCGATCTCCGCAATGTACTGGGACATAAAATCTCGCCGCCAAAAA
>JAJTHR010000045.1 GCA_021298935.1 Parachlamydia sp.
CCCGCCTCATGGTAGCCCTGCAACGCTTTGTGTCCAAAGGCGGCGACGACTTCAGCCGTGCAGCCAAAGGAGCGATCGCCCATAATAGAAAAAGTGGGATGGCTATTGATATCAACAACCGGAGCTAAATTAACATTAATGCCAGCTTCTTTTAACTCGAGTCCCATGCGATAAGCAGCCTCTCTCGCCCTTTCAGGATCGCCTGTTTGTCCAAGCGCTTGCTGACTAGGCATTTTCATAAAGCCCTCTGTTAGCCGACTGACGCGCCCTCCTTCCTGATCGATTGCGATGAAGAGGGGAAGGGCATGCTGATTTCTTTTAGCAAGGCTTTGCAATCCCTCGCTCAAATGGCGTACTTGTTCAGGAGAATCTAGGCCGTTTGCCCATGTGTAATAAATGATTCCACCGACCTTAGTTTCTAAAATGAGCTTTTCCGCCTCTTCATTCGCTTCCCGTCCATTAAAATGGACCATCAGCAGCTGTCCGATCTTTTCTTCAAGCGAAAGGTCTAGGCCTAGGCAAAATAAAGGGGAAAGGAGCAATAAGAGGAACCGTTTCATCGACTGACTTCACCACTCAAGTATAACCAATTGCCATCCACGCATTCAAAAGTGCTTTTTTCAGTGAAAGAGGCATCCTGGCCGTTATAAGAAAGAATGGCTAAAAAGGTCACAGAGGTGAGACTTGATGCAAGAATCCTTAGATCTTTAAATTCAGTCTTTTGGCAAAAAATAAGAATTTCTTTTTTCCATTCTTCGAAATTCTTATTGTAATGCGGATTTAGCGGGTGTGTTGTTTTTATAATGTAATCGGCATTACTCAAGGCATAGGCCGCATAACGTGAGCGCATCAATGCCAACGCGTTTTCTGCCCTTCCGTCTTGATGGAGAGACTCGCAGCAAGTTTTGTATTTTTTTCCACTATGGCAGGGACAAAGCATTTAATCAACCAACCTAAAGCGAGGTACCATTTTATCATCAAAAACGACTGTTTCAAGGAACATGGTAAGCGGGCGCACCCAGATTCCTTGTTTGCCATAAAGAGCCTGGTAAACGACAAGCTCTTCGAGCGTTTCGCTATGCCTTGCAACAGCCAGGCACTGATAGCGGAATCCCTTGTAATGCTCGTAAATGCCATTAACGACGAGGGTATTAGCAAGGGATGAAAGAGGGGGGAGCGGCTTGGGATTCATTAAACGATGAGTTCCTTATATTTGACAGGTCAGTTTTGAATGAGATTATTAGTGACAAATTTTCTAAAGGCAAGACAAAACTGATAGCCTGAATCTACTCTTTCTTCATTGGTCGTTTAAGGCTGTTTTTTTTATAGATTCCATTAACTCGTCCAATTCAAATTTTTTTGCAGCCATTTGCATTTTTTCAAATTGCTCATTGTTTTTTGCCATAACAAGCAACTTATCTTTGATCGGCTGCATGTAACTATTCAATTTAAGTTTTTGTGCAACTTGGTAGATTTTTAATAATTGATCCAAATCATCTATTGATGAAATATCAATATTAGTTGCATTTTGTTTTTGGTCCCAATAGATTTTACAGTGTATTGCAACTTGCCTTATTTGGATAGGGTTGGGCTAAAAATTCACTTGAATATAATGTATCCCGAAAGATACGTTTATAGTTAACTTTACAAAAAATTTTCAAAGGGCAAGTGAATGAACCCCGAAATAATTGAATTGCAGCAAAAAATTGAAGATCTCACAAAGTTGAATGCTGAGTTAATGGCCAACAAACAAGAATATGCTTCGGCTAAACAAAGTTTGAATCGATTGAGTACGCGAATCCGTAAATTGTGCAAACGTTTAACCCCCACAAATGAAGTTGTTTTCGAAATGCAAAAAATTGCTGATGAAATTTGTAAGCATGCAAAAAAAGTTTGAAATTTAAAAATATATGGCACAGCTAAAAACAGAATTACATCCTAGAAACAGGCATAGAGCACCCTATGATTTTAAGGAGCTCATAAAAAGTTGTCCTGATTTAAAAAAATTCGTAGCTAAAAATAGCTATGGAAATGAATCCATTGATTTTAAGGATCCCATTGCTGTTAAAACACTAAATAAAGCCATTATTAAGCTCTTTTACAACATTACATGGGATATACCCGAACATTTTCTTTGCCCTCCAATCCCCGGTCGAGCAGATTATATCCATTATATCGCAGATTTACTCGCCCTTAAGAACAGAGGGATCACCCCTAAAGGAAACAAAATCTCCGTCATAGATATTGGTGTAGGGGCAAACTGCATCTATCCGCTCATCGGGCATCGAGAATACGGATGGAATTTTATTGGTACAGATATAGAACCGTTAGCCATCTCAATTGCCAAAGCGATTGTCGCTCAAAATAACCTTACAGAAGCTATTGAAATTGATAAAGCAACAATTTTTCTGTAAATTCAAAAAAATCTGAAATCAAATTCCTTTACTAACTACTGGTTGTTAATATCCAATGCTTTATGCTACTATGTTTTTACCCAAAAAACAAGTAGCCGTGA
>JAJTHR010000311.1 GCA_021298935.1 Parachlamydia sp.
AAGTTGGCTTGTCAGCGCTTCAGATTTAAAAGATCTTTTCGAAGTTGATATCTTTGAATATCAACAAGGAGAGATCTTTTAAAGATGAAGGTGATCACAAGTCAAATTTATGATTTTAATTTCGGGAAATGGTATTAATAGTGGTAAAGGAACTGCGCTGCATCGAGGAACGAGCAAAGGACAGCATATGAATCTAGATTATGAGAATATTTTTAAATGGCATGGATTCCAGAAAAAAAATATTTATCTCATTGATGACAGTTATTTAAATTGCCATGACGCCGAAAGGCATGGGTTTAAGGCAATACGAATGCCTTGCAATGTAGCGAACAGACCTCCCGGCGCTTCTTATGCCAAAGAAAAAGGAAAAATATTTGAGCATCTGCATGCTCTTTTAGACACCGTTGACATTAAAGATCAGGCCAATGATTCTCAAGATGTTTGACAATGTTTGAGGGTGCTGTTAATGGAGAGCCTGCCTGAAAAGGGGGCTCGGGGTCATATTCAATTTGCAGTTGGATGGACTGGGCAGCCTCTTCGCCAGACAGTTTAGCTGCCAGCAGGAGGGCCATATCGATTCCGGCCGACACCCCGGCGGACGTAATGATTTTGCCGGCTTCGATGACACGTCCCTTTGCCGGCTTTGCCCCAAAGGTGGATAAATGCTTGTAAAATGCCCAGTGGGTGGTAGCCGGAACATCTTTTAATAGACCCGCCGCTCCAAGGATTAAACTTCCCGTGCAAACAGACGTTGTCCATTTTGTTTGGGCGTGCAGGGCATGAAGCCACGCGCTTGTTTCCTCGTCCTTCATTACAGGCCCTACATTTTTGCCCCCGGGAATGATCAGTACATCTGTTGTTTTGACAGCGCTTAAATTGATGTCGGCAAACAGCTTCAAACCGCAGCCGCAATGAATGGGACCTTTTTGTTTGGCGGCACGGTAAATAACTGCGCCTGGCAGCCGGCTTAAAACTTCATGCGGGCCGATTGCATCCAAAGCGGTCATTCCGTCAAAAAATAAAAAAGTAATCGTCACCATTGCCTAAACCCGCTTGTAAAGAACTCACATAAAAGTGTATGATCCCATGTAACAATCCCAGCATGCTTGAACAAATAATTTATAGTCATCATCCATCTTAATGCTCTCGCTCGATATAGAAACCCAAGTAAAATTCCTTAAGACGCCTGATTGGATTTTAAAAATCCCTTATCCTTCTCAAGCCGACTATGCGCTTTTGCTATTCGAAAAACAAATTCATTGTGCTAAAAATATGAATTTCCTTCGAACAGTACGGCAGTTTAATAGCTTAAGCGCTATTCAGGAAGGATCCATCATCGAGATTGAATTTAATCCTGAAAGTGAAGCGTTATTGATTCATACCGTATTAATCCATCGAAATGGCGAAACGATCGACCAGGCAGGCTGTAAAACCAGAATCATGCAAAAGGAAGCCGACTCTCATAAATATATTTTTACCGGCTCCCTCACCTTTACTCTTTTTTTAGAAGACATCCGTGTAGGGGATATTTTGGAATATGCCTATAGTTATCATTACAAAGAACCTTTCATACAAAATAAATTTCATTTTCAAACGGGCGAAGAGTGCGAGCAACTTTATTATCGGCTTGTCGCTCCTTCTACGATTCACCTTCAATACCATGGTGGCTTTCATGCACCGGCCATTCGTTCATTGGATGAAGAGGATCAGGAATGGATATGGGAGATAAGCCCCGGTGCAAAAGGGGCATTTGAATGGGGTCAGCCCTCCTGGCTTTTTCCTTGCGATTGGCTGCAAATTTCTTCTTTTAATCATTGGGATGAAGTGTCAAAGGATGCAGAAACCCAGTTTCCTAAAGAGGTGATTTTGGATGCTGCCATCAAGGCCCAGGTTGCCAAATGGAAAAAAGAGATGCCCCAAGAGAGTGAACTTATTTTGAAGCTGATCCGCTTTGTTCAAAATGAAGTGCGCTATCTTTCTTTGGATGAAGGGCGCCTCGGTCCTAATTGTGCCAATGACCCCAATAAAACTTATTTTAATCGTTTTGGGGATTGCAAGGACAAAACGGCTCTTTTACATTACCTTCTAAAAGAGATCGGCCTGGAGTCTTATCCGGCGCTTGTCAATACCTTTCTAAAAGAAAAAACTGCTTCTTTGCTCCCCTCGCTCCTATTCAACCATGCCATTTTAGCAATAGAGAAAGAGGGCCGATTGTATTGGATTGATCCTACGATTTCTCATCAGGGCGGAACGCTCGAAAATCGGACCCCGCTAGATTATGGTTATGGTTTATTAATTGGAAAACCTGGCCATTCCCTGACTGCCATTGAAAAAAGAGGGGATGCTTCAAAATTGCATACCTTTGTTACATTTGATTTGAGAAAGAAAAATGAGCAGTCTAGGATGAGCGTGGAAACGCATTTTTATGGCGGTGAGGCTGATAAATTTCGGGCCCAGTTGGATACCGAGTCTCTGAACGAGCTTTCTAACCAATACATCAGTTTTTATGAGAACCATTACCCCGGCATTCAAGTTGATAAAGCAATTGAATTTTATGAATTGATGGATTTAAACCGGATTGTGTTAAATGAAAGTTATCTTATCCCTGAACTTGGTGATAGAAAAGTAGAAAAGGGGAAGACGGTTTATTACTTTAAACCTTTTTCACTGCTCGCTAAGCTGCCTTCCTTTGAATCTGGCAGGCAAACGCCTTTGGCCTTGGAATTTCCGCTTGAAATAAGGGAGGATATCATCGTCAATTCTGAGAAAAAGATTAAATTTAAGGAAGAAATAACTGTTTTTAAGAATCGTTGTTTTGAATTTACAGAAAATTGGATCAGGCAAAACAAGCATTCAATGAGGGCTGTTTATTGCCTGAATACGTTAAAAGATCACATGGTCGCGGATGAAAGCGCGGACGTTGCTGCATTTAATGAGCAAGTTGGCGAGCGCTGCGTTTACATCTCTTTTCGGCATTACAGCACATGGGATAAAATAGTATTAGTGATTAGTTTTTTAATTTTTATTGGTCAGATCATACGGATGATCACTTAAGGGGGGTGCTGTGGAAAGGCGTAAAGTCAATGAACAAGACGGGGCGGCTTATTCGATCAAGACGCTGGGCGAGCTTTTACGAAAAACGCGCATAGAAATGAATGTTTCATTAAAAGAGGTGGAAAATAATACGTCCATCCGCATGGGTTATTTGCAGGCATTGGAGGAAGGGGAGACAGAAAAGTTAATTTCTCCCGTTTATGCCCAAGGCTTTTTTAAGCAATACGCCGCTTATTTAGGGATGGATGGGGAGCAGATCATACGAGAGAACCCCGTGATATTTGCACGTGCTGAAACGCAAGATTTTGCCTATGGGATTGGGACACTTGAGGTGCGAGGCCATCCAGGCGCAGGGGTTAAATGGTTTCCCAATGCAGTCTGGATCGTTGCCTTTTTGGCCGTTTTGATCGCAGCCTGGTATACAGCCAAAATGATTGGCGTGCTTTAGAAGTGAATGGGAATTCAAGGATTAAGTTGTTTTTTTGCGGCCTGTGCATGGGAGCGGCGGACCTGATTCCAGGCATATCGGGGGGGACGATTGCTTTTATCATGGGATTCTATTCACAGCTGCTTGAAAGCTTAAAATCGATCAATCGAGCGAACTTGCAGCTTCTTTTTAAAGGGGAATTTAAAAACTGCTTTGAGAAAACGGGCGGCAGATTTTTGCTGCCTCTCATGGCCGGAATTGCAACAGCTATCCTTTCACTTTCCCGTCTGATTGACGCATTGCTTTCCCATGAGGCTGCACGTGTTTATCTATACGCCTGTTTTTTCGGTCTTATCCTTGCCTCTTTTGTTTACTGCATCAAGCAAATCAATTCCTGGTCATGGCGCAATGCGGTATTGTTGCTCATTGGCATCTCAGTCGCCTACCCGCTGACTAAAAGTTCCAATGTAGGTGGGCCCTACAGCGCTCAACTTGAATTAGATGGGGGAAAAGAGGCGGTCAATTATGATGCACAGAAGCGCCTTTTAAGCGGTCTGTCCACAAGCGATATTGCCTTGCTTGTCAGGAAGAAAAGATTGCAGCAAGAAGACCTCATCTATGGTGAAGAGGGCAAGCCGCTGGCAAAGGCGGGCGATTTTGTGCCCCGCTATCAGATCGCATGGCTGAACGGATGGTTAATTCTTTGCGGATCTCTTGCCGTTTTTGCTTTATTGCTGCCAGGCCTATCGGGCAGTTATATTTTGACGCTGCTGGGTGCCTATCCGCTCGTCATTGGCGCCGTGTCCGATTTAACAACAGGCCTTCTGCATGCCTCACTCCCGATCGATGCGCTTGGCATTCTTGTCAATGTATTGATGGGAATATTAGTTGGG
>JAJTHR010000174.1 GCA_021298935.1 Parachlamydia sp.
CTATGTGTGGTGCGAAAGGCTGCAAGGCGTGGCGATCATCGATGAAGAGGTGTGCCGGCAATACATGTGCACGGGCCCGGTGATCCGGGGAGCGGGCGTAGCTTATGACATCCGTAAAGCCTATCCCTATCTTGGCTATGAAACATACGACTTTGAGATACCTGTACGGAAAGAAGGAGATTGCTACGCCCGTTACCTCGTCCGCATGGAAGAGATGCTTCAAAGCTTGGTCATCATCAAGCAGGCCATGCAGCGCCTTAAGGCCGGGCCTGTCATTACCGATAACCGCAAGGTGGCCCTGCCCCCAAGAAAAGAATTGGCACGCAGCATGGAAGCCGTGATCCATCAATTTAAATTAATTTGCGAAGGGCTCCATCCACCGGTCGGCGAACTCTACTATCCTGTCGAATCGGCTCGCGGCGAGCTTGGATTCTACCTTGTCAGCGATGGAAGGCCGAAACCCTACCGCTTAAGGGTTCGATCGCCTTCTTTTCCTCATGTGGAAGTGCTCAAAAAAGTGATGCCCGGGCATGTGATATCCGACCTTGTCGTGGCCATTGCCAGCATGGACCCAATACTTGGAGATGTAGACCGCTAATGCTATCAGATGAAACCAAACAAGCTATATTCAAGCTGCAAAGACGCTATCCGGAAAAACGGTCGGCCCTTCTTCCCGCCCTCCATTTGGCTCAAGCAGAAGCTGGCTACCTACCCTGCGAAGTGCAAGAGGAAGTCGCAAGGCTTTTCGAGCTGGATGTAAATGAGGTAAACGGCGTGGTGAGCTTTTATGACATGTTCCATGATCAACCCGTCGGGAAGCATCATCTGCATGTCTGCAAAAATATTTCCTGCATGCTACGCGGGGCCGACGGACTGCTTGCTCGCCTGTGCCAAAAGTTGCAAGCGGCGCCCGGGGAAACGACAAGCGATGGGGCTTTTACAATTATCGCCTCCGAATGCCTGGCAGCCTGCGATCGCGCCCCTGTCATGCTTGTCGATGACAAAGTCGTCGGTCCTGTAAAAGAGGAGGAAATTGAAGAGATCCTGCACAAGGCCCGGCAAGGACATGGACATCCCTCTCCCATTGATATTAAGGAGGTGAACCATGCCTGAAGAGCGCGTTTTGACAGCTTTCATGGATGATCCGGCTCAAGTGGGGATTGAAACTTACGAAAAGAATGGTGGCTACCAGGCCATTAAAAAAGCGATTCCTGGCATCCAGCCGGCCGATCTTGTGGAACAGGTGAAGCAATCCTGGCTGAGAGGGAGAGGAGGGGCAGGCTTTCAGACCGGCTTAAAGTGGAGCTTCATTCCAAAAAATAGCGCCCAGCCCAAATACCTGGTATGCAATTGCGATGAAAGCGAGCCGGGAACATTTAAAGACCGCTACATCATTGAGCATGATCCCCATCAGCTCATCGAAGGGATCATCCTTGCGAGTTATGCCATTGGAGCCGCACAGGCTTTTATTTATTGCCGCGGCGAGTTTTTTCAAGGGAACAAATTATTGAGAACAGCGATTGAGGAAGCGAAGGCGAAAGGCTATGTGGGACAAGGGATTTTAGGGACAGACTATTCATTGGACATTGTGGTCCATCCGGGAGCCGGCGCCTATATTGCCGGCGAAGAGACAGCCCAGCTGAACTCGCTGGAGGGTTTTCGTGCAACGCCTCGTTTAAAGCCCCCATTTCCGGCTATCGCGGGCCTGTACCGCCAGCCCACCATTGTCAATAATGTCGAGACCCTTTGCAATGTCGTCCATATTGTCAATCGGGGGGTCGAATGGTATTTGAGTATCGGCAAGCCGAAGAATACCGGGACAAAAATTTTTCAGGTAAGCGGACACGTGCAAAAACCGGGCTGCTATGAATATCCTTTAGGAGTCCCTTTACGGGAAGTGTTGGAAAAAGCAGGGTGGATGTTTCCCGGGCGTACGTTCAAAGCATGCTATCCGGGCGGATCGTCGTGTGCCCTTTTGACAGAAAGGGATCTTGATATTTCCATGGATTTTGAAAGCTTGGCCCAGCGCAAATCCATGTTGGGGACCGCATCCATCATTGTGATGGATGATTCGGCCGATATGGTTAAAGTGGCTATGCGTTTAATGGAATTTTATCAGAATGAATCGTGCGGAAAATGCACTCCGTGCAGGGAAGGAACCCGTTGGACCAAGCAAATTTTAACTCGTATTTTTAACGGAAGCGGCAGGACAGAAGACCTGAAAGTCATCCAGGATGTTTGCATGAGCATGGAAATGAACTCCTTTTGCCCGCTCGCTCCGGGAGCCTCTCCTCCTATTGTAAGCGCCATCCGCGAATTCAGGGAGGAATTTGAAGCCTACATTGGACGCAATCCTCACAATGAAAGCAGCCCAGAAATGAAAATCTCTTACCCCTATATGTTTAAACGATGAGCGAAGAAACCCTTATTCACTTTACGATCGATGGCCTGTCTGTATCAGTCCCTAAAGGGACGACCATCTACGAGGCTGCCAAGAAAAGCGGAATTGATATTCCTATTTTCTGCTACCAGGACCGGATGCCTCCCTTTGGCGCATGCCGCATGTGCCTTGTGCAGGTGGAAAAAATGGCAAAATTGCAAACCTCCTGCACACTCGAAGCGACTGAAGGAATGGTCGTGCATACGCAAAGCACGCAGGCAGTCGAAGGACGCGAAGGTATTTTGGAGCTGCTTTTAATCAATCATCCGCTTGATTGCCCCATTTGCGACAGGGGAGGGGAATGCCCCCTTCAGGACCAAACATTCAAACATGGTCCGGGAAAAAGTCGTTTTTACGAAGATAAAAGGCACTTTACCAAGCCCTTGCCAATGGGACCCGTCCTGATGCTTGACAGGGAGCGATGCATCATTTGCGCAAGGTGCACCAGGTTCGGGGAACTGATTGCAGGTGATAATGCCCTTGAAATGAAAGAAAGAGGATTTCGCAGCGAAGTGGGTTCGAGGGATGGAGGTCCGGTTGAATCCAAATTTATTGGAAATACCATTAAATTATGCCCTGTCGGTGCTCTTACAAGCCAGGTTTACCGTTTCCGTGCCAGGCCTTGGGATAATGATGCGGCGCCTAGCACATGCACCCTTTGCCCTGTCGGTTGCAGCATGATTCTCGATTCGCGCGATGGGGAAATTGTGCGCACCCGCTCGCGTGAGAACAAGGCCGTCAACGATATTTGGATGTGCGACAAGGGGTGGTTCGGTTACGAATTTGTCTTGCATGAAGAGCGTCTCAAAACCCCTTTGGTCAGAAAAGAGGGGAAGCTTCAGCCTGTAGAATGGGAAGAAGCCCTTGATCTGATAGCGGCAAAAATGAAAGAGGCCTCTTTAAGTGGAAAGGCTGCCGGGTTTGGAGGCAATCCTCTGACAACCGAGGAATGCAGCCTTTTTCAACAATTGATCCGCAAAGGGGCCGGCGCTAACCATGTCGACCATCGCATCGGGATGCCGCTCTTCCCCATGAACGAAGAAGTCCTGTCTCCAGGGATGCAGCAGCCCCTTTCAGACTGCGAGGAACTGTCCTTTGCTTTTCTGTTTGGTGTGGATTTGACCGAAGAGTTCCCCGTCATTTGGCTCCGCCTTAAGCAGGCGATCAACCGAGGGGCAAAGGTGTTCTTTTTTGGCCACTATACCCCTGAGATTGCGCGCCATCTTCATCAAACGGTCTTACATGCACCAGGAGAAGAATTAGAGCTAATCGGCCAACAAGGCGCTCTTGTCGAACAGCTCATGGCAGAAGGGAAAAAAGGGGCGTTTTTCATTGGCAGGCAATACTTGGCCTCCATGCAGCGCGCCCCTATCCTGAAGGCCCTGATGGCTCTTTCACAAGCAAAGGTGCCTTTAAATCTCCTTGAAGGCAGGGGAAATAGCATGGGGGCAAGATGGGCAGGCATGCATCCCGAGTGCGGGGACCCCGGTTTAAATGCCATGCAAGTGATGCAGGAAGCGGCTGAAAAAGAGTGGGATTTGCTTTATGTGGCAGGAGCCAATCCTGCAAAAAAATTTCCTAAGAAGATGTGGGCCCAAGCCAGAAAAAATTTAAAGTTTCTAGTGGTGCAAGACCTCTTTTTAACGGAGACAGCCTTAGAAGCCGATGTTGTGCTGCCAACGCTTAGTTTCGTTGAAAAAGAAGGGACGTTCATTAATATCGAAGGGAGAGCCGAGCGCTTGCACCCAGGTAAAGCGATTCCCAAGACGCTTTATTCCGATGGGGAAATTTTTAAAGTGGTGGCACAGAAACTAGGAGCTTCCCTTGAAGAAATAAAAGAATTTAAAACTCCCTTGCAATCGAGAGCCTCTTTTTCAAATGAACTTTCAGTACCGATGGGATCCCTTCGTGCCACTTTTGCCCCATTCCTTTTTGACAATGGCGTAAGAATGAAACACGATTCCCATTTAATTCAACTGGCTAAAAAACCAAAGGCCTGGCTGCACCCAAGCGAGGGGGAAATGCATGGGCTTAAAGCAGGTGAAAAGGTCTTGCTGGCAGTCGGTGAAAGTGAAATTATTGCCGAAATTGGATTTGATGAGGGAGTGGCTAAGCAGACGATTGTACTGCCGCTTGGATTCGATGCCTTATCTGTCCAGGAGTTAGGACCTAATTTACTGAATGGCTTAAGCGTTGAAATCAGAAGAGGCAGCCATGTGGAATGAGGTCATGATTGTCTTGATTAAAGGAATTATTTTAATCGGCGCTTTATTTACGGCTGCTGCCTACATGACTTTCCTGGAGCGAGTGGTCATGGCAAGGCTGCAGTTAAGGCTGGGCCCCAATCGGGTGGGCCCTTTTGGGCTTTTGCAGCCGATTGCCGATGGAATCAAGCTATTGACCAAAGAAAGATTCCAGCCGGCAGGGGTCGATACGTTCATTTACTGGTTTGCACCGGCCATTTCCCTTTTTTCCGCCCTTTTTATTTTTGCTTTAATCCCTGTCGGATTGATTAATATTGGCGGGCAAACGGTCTACCTGCAAATTGCCAATATCGATGCAGGCATTCTTTTTCTTTTAGCCATCTCCTCGCTGGCCGTTTATGGAGTCGTTTTAGCCGGATGGGGGTCGAATAACCGCTATTCCTTGCTGGGCGGCTTAAGAGGCACCGCCCAAATGATCAGCTATGAAATACCGATGGGGCTTTCCCTTTTGACTGTCGTTTTAGCGACAGGTTCTCTGAATTTAAGGGAAATCGTCGAGCTGCAGGAAAAAGGACATTGGTTCATTTGGACCCATCCGCTCAGTTTTATTATTTATGTGATCACTGCTTTTGCCGAAACGAACAGGGCCCCTTTCGACCTGCCTGAAGCCGAGCAGGAATTAACGGCGGGTTACCATACGGAATACGGAGGGATGAAATTCGCCATTTTTTTCCTCGGAGAATATATCAATATCCTGGCGATCTCCTCCATTGCAACCACTCTTTTTTTAGGGGGATGGGAAGGACCCTGGAACATTCCTGTCCTTTGGTTTGCCTTGAAAGTGGCTTGCTTTGTCTTCTTCTTCATGTGGGTGAGGGCCACGCTGCCCAGGTTCCGCTATGACCAGTTGATGAGCTTTGGATGGAAAATTTTGCTGCCGCTAGCCCTCTTGAATCTAATCGTGACAGCCTACTTTATTTTGGTGTGAAATGAAAGATACGTTAAAAAAAATATCCACGTTGATCGGCGGCCTGTTTATCGTGCTTAAGCATGCCTTTATCCGTCCGATCACGATCCGTTATCCGGAAGAGAAAAGGCTCTTACCTGTCCGCTCAAGGGGAAGGCATTACTTGACAAAATGGAATGACGGCCTTGAAAGGTGCGTCGGGTGTGAATTATGCGCCATTGTCTGTCCCGCGCAAGCCATCTACGTGCGGCCAGGTGAAAATACGCCAGACAATGTGCATTCGCGTGGAGAGCGTTATGCCTCTGATTTTCAAATCAATATGATTCGCTGCATCTATTGCGGTTACTGCGAAGAGGCCTGTCCGACCGGGGCAATCATTCTTAGCAATGAATATGAACTGTCCTCCTACACGAAAGAGGAGCTTATTTTTACGAAAGAGAAATTGACAGAGAAAAACCCCGGTGATGCGGGAAGAGACCCGAATAGGGAGATATAAGTATGCAATGGATTTTAGGAACGCTTCTTATTCTCTCTTCAGTGGGAATTTTAATAGTAAAAAAACCGGTCCAGGCAAGCCTATGTTTTATGCTCACGCTGCTCACCTTGGCTGCCCTTTATCTTGAACTATCGGCAGAGTTTATCGCAGCGATTCAAATTCTGATTTATGCCGGCGCCATTTTAGTTCTATTTATGTTTGTGATCGTTCTATTTCAGGACGCCCATCAACAGATCGATCACAAGACGCCCCAAAGCAAGCGGGCTTTTTTACTTTTTTCAGCCGCTGTCTTTATCGGAGCCTTGTTGTATTTTATTGCGCGCATTTCAGGATGGCAGCCGGGAGATCGAATTGTCAACGCTGATTACGGTACAGCCCATTCGCTTGGCCGTCTGCTCTATATTGACTTTTTCTTCCCTTTTGAAGCATTGATCGTCATTTTTTTGGCAGCGGCCGTCGGCGCCCTTTATATTGGCAGAAAGGAGTCTCCAAATGAATGAAGCCTTTTATATTTTCCTAAGCTTGGCATTATTTGTCATTGGAGCTGTTGGAGTTCTCGTCAAACGAAATGCCCTTATCGTTTTTCTTTCGATCGAGCTCATGCTTAATGCAGCCAATCTCCTTTTTGTCGCTTTTTCAAAATCATGGGGCAATGAGCTCGGCTTGCTATGGGTCTTCTTTGTTCTCGTAGTTGCTGCTGCCGAGGCTGCCGTTGGACTTGCAATCGTGATCAGCCTGTTCCGTTCGAGAGGCGTTGTCGATATCGATCAATTCAACCGTTTGAAGGGATGATTATGCATCTGCTTGTATTGACTCCTTTGCTTCTTCCTCTCCTCGGATTTATTGCTCTCTTACTGCTGCAAGAGCGGCTAGGAAGGAAGGGGACGGGATGGCTGGCTTGCGGAACTGTGGCTTTAAGCTTTCTTTTCTTTGCCATCCTTACACTCCACTATTTACAACAAGGAATGGCTCCCTATTCTTTGCCCTTATATCAATGGCTTGCAGTCAGCGATTGGACGGTCGAATTTACGCTCCGCATTGATTCCCTTTCCCTTCTCATGGCCCTGATCGTCACAGGCGTCGGATTTCTCATCCATGTTTACTCGATCGGCTATATGGACCATGAAAGAGATTATTCCAGGTATTTTGCCTGCCTGAATTTTTTTATTTTCGCCATGCTGCTGCTCGTTTTAGCCGGCGATCTCGTGCTCCTTTTTTTTGGGTGGGAGGGGGTTGGATTGGCTTCCTACCTTTTGATCGGATTCTGGTATGCACGTCCGGCTGCCGCTCAGGCAGCCAAGAAGGCGTTCGTTGTCAACCGCATTGGCGACTTGGGCTTCTTGTTGGGCCTCCTTTTGGCATTGAGTTTATTTAAAACCACTCAAATCAGCAGCATAGAAACCTCGTTGCCTGGGGCTTCGTTGGGACTGACGGTGATGGCCTTGCTATTTTTTTGGGGAGCGACAGGAAAATCGGCGCAGCTTCCCCTTTATAATTGGCTTCCCGATGCCATGGAAGGCCCCACCCCCGTTTCAGCCTTGATCCATGCAGCAACGATGGTGACAGCTGGCGTCTATTTAGTCGTCCGTTTGCATGAAGTGTATTCTTTAAGCCCTTTCGCCCTGCAGGTCGTCGGAATTGTGGGGGGAGCCACCGCACTTTTTGCCTCGGGGTGCGCCCTGGCGCAAAAAGACCTCAAAAGGGTGCTCGCTTATTCGACCGTCAGCCAGCTCGGCCTGATGTTTTTAGCCTGTGGAATTGAAGCTTACTATGCCGCCCTTTTTCATCTCACTACTCACGCCTTTATCAAAGCCCTTCTTTTCTTATCGACGGGCAATGTGGTGCACATGATGCATGGAAATACCCTGTTAGAGAAGATGGGTGGATTGGCTTCCATTTTTACAAAAACGCACTGGCTATTCCTGATCGGCGCCCTTGCCTTAGCCGGAGTGCCTCCTTTTGCAGCCTTTTTCAGTAAGGATCTGATTTTAGAAATTGAATATCTTGAAGGGATGAAGGGGCTTTATCTCATTGCCCTGGCTGCATCGGTGCTGACAGCCGTCTACATGATGCGTGCTTATTGCCTGGCCTTTATCGGACCTAAACGGTCAAGCCCCGAAGAGCTGAAAGGGGTACGGGAAGCCCCCCCTATCATGCTGCTTCCCCTCTATGTTTTAGCTCTTCTTGCCGTGCTTGGAGGCTTTCTTGGATTTGCTTTCAATGGCCTGCCGCCCCTTGAATTCTTTTTGAAAGAGGTGGATATTTTGCCGCTGGAAAGAGAACTGAGCACCGGATTGCATCTTTCTTTTAGGTTATGGGTGGCGATCGGCGGGGCGCTGCTTGGTGTGATCTTCACGGCTTTTATCTATGCAAGGTTTAGCAACCGTCTAAGCGGCCCGCCCGCTTTTTTAAGAAAAAGCTTTTATGTTGAAACGCTGTACCACCACCTGATCGTCCGGCCTCTCGCCTTTGTTGCGGATGAGATTGTCGAATTTTTTGAACCGACCCTCTTCGAAGGCTCCATTGATCAGGCAGGAAAAGCTGCCCAAGGAACTGCCGGATTGCTGCAAAGATTGCAAAGCGGGCAGATCCGCTCTTATATTGCCTGGATGGCCATCGGAGCGGCTTTCCTTGTGATTTACTTCATCATCGGAGGCCTCAATGCCTAATATCATGTGGCTATTTTTTGGCCCTCTAATTGCTGCTGGAGCTGTCTTATTTATTCCGCGGCGGTTCGCAAAAATTGTCTCTGGACTATTCAGCCTTCTCCCCTTGCTGCTTCTTCTTTTTACTCCTTTGGAACAGGCAAGCCTCCATTGGTTTTCTGCTTTATCCATCAACTTAAGTTTCGAACTCGATGCCATTTCTATTTTATTCGCCTATCTGACAGCCATTGTTGTCCCCCTAGTTATTTTCTCTACGCAGCATGGCGAGCGCACTTTTTATTTTCTGTCACTGCTATTGCAAGCCCTTTTGCTCGGATTTTTTCTGTCGACCGACCTTTTATTCTTTACCC
>JAJTHR010000357.1 GCA_021298935.1 Parachlamydia sp.
AGTTAGCTTCAATGACGTGAACCATTCCCTTTAGCGCCACAGCTCGTATACCCTGCTTCAACAGTTCCGTAGGAGCTATTTGCCCTTCCTCGGCTTGACCGAGCGCACTGACATTTTGTTTGAACCAGTGGATAAGCTGGGGATCAACCTTCACTCCCGGGAAAAATTCGCTAAACAAATCTTCAAGGGTATTTACCGCTGAGGAAGATGCAAGTAATTCAGCCGATTGCGTCGTAGCAGCCTTGAGCAGAGGATCTGCAAGGGCATCAGCCAGTGCGATCAATTGCTCTCCCGCCTTAAAAGTCATGATTTTTTCGGCAGAATTTTGATAAATGCCTTGAATGGCGGCAATATCGGCATTGGCTGCATTAAACTCATTCTGGAAGCTAATGCCTCCTTCAGTTAGCAGCGAAGCTAGTTTATCTTTGACAAAAGAGGGAAAGGGTAAATCTTTGACTAATTCTTTCCACATAGATGGAGACATTTGTTCCCCATCTTGAAGATTTTTAAATTTTTGAATGAGGGAGTCTAAAAGCACCTTGATCATTTGATCCGGGCTTACCATTTGCCCCTCTGGGATTACGAGGATGCAGCCTTTTGCCAGAAGGTTGGTTAAGATAAGTTTAAGTCCTTTATCTGCAATTACACCTGCCTGCACCAATTGCGGGTCTTTTGCCTGTAATATCTTTTGCAGTCCTTGCAGCAACCAGCCCGCCAGGGTTTCCTGCGATAAGCGTCCCACTTCCTCCTCAAGCTCTTTATAAGAGGAGGGAATATTTTTTTTCTCTTCACTGACCGAGGCAAGCCCTTTTTGGACTAAGGCGATCGCTGAGGGGTCTTGTTGGATGTAGTAGGAAGCAAAGCCAATGGCAAACGCAGATGGGGCTTTTAAAAAATTGTCAATGTCAACGCCTGCGCCAAAGCGGGATTTTAAAACTTCTTCCGAAGATTTATTTTGGGCAGCCTCTTCGAAGGGTTCATAGAAGGGAATTACTTGATCAGCAATCCTATTAACAGCCATTTTAGTCAGGGAGCTCGGCAGCGATTGCAATAGGCCCATGGTCCCTGGAAAGAAGCCGAAAAGAACATTTTCGATAACAGGATGAAAGAGCTGCTGCAATTCGACATGGCGGGCATGTCCATCTTCCATGCTCTTTAGAAAATTCTGATAGGCTTTCCATTTTTCTTCCAATTCATGAAAATCGATCTCTATATCTCCATGGTGTAAAAAAATGTAGTCATCAAAGGAAAGACGGGCAAATTCAGGAAATAATTGCGCTAAAGCCTGATTTGAAAGGCTGCCTTTAGCAATGGATTGATTGATTAATTTTTGTTTTTCAGGGCTGATATCAGGAAAAATCGTTGAAATAAGTTCCGCTTGGGTGTTACGGTAGGAGCGGTACTTCTCTTCAACTTTTGAAAAGTTCTCCATGTCAATTTTAGACAAAAATTGCTCTGATAGAATAGATAGCAGAATTTCCAAAGGATGCTGATTGCTTCCCTCGTTTTGTTTTTCTATGATGAGGTCTGAAATGGACGTAAATTTATTTGCCAGATCGATGAGGATTAAATCGTTGATCAGCTCTTCATTAGAGGCCAATTGATCAAATAATTGATCGGTCATATCCTTTTCATAAGGCCCTTTGGATGCACTTATAGCCTGATGATCAGCAATCGTCTGCTTTAAAAGATTTTTGGATATCTGGGACATGAACTGAAAAAGCTCAACAAGCGGAGCGCCGCCGGCATTAAGCATACGCTCTTCGGCGTGGGCAAGCGTCATTTCCTTATCAGCCGTGTGGCGATAAATTTGAGCGAAGAGATCCCCCGCTCCCAAAGCCACTGAAAGCATGTCTGACTGCATAAATTGACCATAGTCACGAGCGATAGACCAGGCATGGCCCATTCCCTGACCAACGACTTCCGCTTTCGTAGAGATCCAGTTAATCAGCGATCCGGCCGTTTGATTAGTTTTGGTAATGGTCTTATGCAAGTCCTGCAGCGAAAAAGGCAGAGCAGCAATCGAGCTTGGAATTTCTCCTTCCATTTCTAAGGCTTCTGGCGGGATAAACTCCCGCACTTCATCTTCTTCTACTTCTTCTTCAGAATAAGAATTGGAAGAAAAATCATCCCCTTCACTTTCATCAAGAACTTTTGGCTTAATTAGGGACCAGTTCCAAGGCAGCCAGTCATTGAGCGTTGAGGCTAGCTGCTGCAGCTTTGACGCTTGCATGCCCACTTTGTCCTGAAGCAAATTGTCCTCAACACGAGCCAATTCTTCGTCTGTAGACTGAGGATTCACTTGAGAGTGCTCGGAAGGAACCTTATTCATAAAAACTCCATTAAACTATTATATATATATTTTAATTACGCTATTACAGATATAATAACAGAATCTGGTTAAAATAGTAAATACTGCTAGATCGAACTTAACGTAATATTAATGATTATTTAACGCTAAT
Source organism: Parachlamydia sp. (assembly GCA_021298935.1). Lineage (GTDB taxonomy): Bacteria > Chlamydiota > Chlamydiia > Chlamydiales > Parachlamydiaceae > Protochlamydia. The sequence continues at coordinate 2,463 of JAJTHR010000357.1, forward strand.
AAAATCAGTCAAGTCTTTTTTTTATTCAAACGAGTATCCTTTCTGCCTAAAAGAAAAAAAGGTGTCGTGACCAACAATTAAGTGGTCAACGACAGGAATCCCCATCAGTCGCCCCGCTTCAACTAAAGACAGTGTCAAGTCAATATCTCCTTGAGAGGGAGCAGGGTCGCCGCTTGGGTGATTATGGGCAATAATGAAACTGGCAGCTTTGTGACGAATAGCCGGAAAAAAAACTTCACGAGGGTGGACGAGCGTTTGCGTCAGGCTTCCGATTGAAATGATTTCGTAGAGAAGAAAATAGTTTTTAGCATCCTGAAGGAGAGCAACAAAGACCTCCCTTTTTTCATGTTCGACTAATTCTTTTACGAGATGATAGGCATGCAGCGGGTGTTCGATTTTAAAGCGGGGCGCCCTTTCCTGCTTTGAGGCGCGCAGGCCAAAATTTAAAGCCGCTTTTATTTGGATGGCTTTTGCGTGTCCGATCCCCTTAATGGCAAGAAGCTCCTGGACGCTCGCTTCACTTAAGCCCTTAAGCCCGCCAAAGGCCAAAAGAAGCTCCTGCGCCAACTGCAAAACGGGCGTTGCTTGAGTCCCATGCCCTAAAATGATCGCCAAAAGCTCGACGAGGGAAAGGGATTCAGCGCCAAAGCGGGCTAGCCTTTCGCGCGGCCGGTCCTCCAGCGGAAGGCGTTGAACAGAGTAATTAGGGCGTGTCATTGATTGTTTGATAGCGTAAAAACTTATTTGCCGTAGAAAGAGGCACATCGACTTTCAAAAGGACGTCATTTTCAGCATAATCCTGCTGCAAAACTTTTCCCACCCGCATAATTTCGCTAACTGTTGCATAGTCGCTTTGTGGAATGCGAAAATGGACAGTTTGGCGTAAAAGCTGCAGCTCGGTGATCATTTTTTCCAACAGTTCGTCGAATCCCTGGCGGTTTAGGGCCGAAATCATCACATTTTTCGGATAAGACATGCGCAGACGATGGATGATAGAGGGGTGCTCGCTCCGGTCAATTTTATTTAACACTGTGATAATCGGCTTTTTGGCCCCCAGTTCTTTTAACACCTCATAAGTCGTGGCCGCCTGCTCTTCAGCCATCGGATGGCTGGCATCGATCAGGTGGAGCAGGATATCAGCCTCTAAAGCTTCTTCTAAAGTACTTTTAAAGGCGGCCACAAGCGTGTGAGGCAATTTCCTGATAAATCCGACAGTATCGCTGATCAGGATATCCTGGTTATTGGGCAAGGTGAATTTACGCGTTGTTGTATCCAGAGTGGCAAAAAGCTTGTCTTCGACAAATACGTTGGCATGCGTCAATGCATTTAATAAGGTGGACTTTCCTGCATTCGTATAGCCGATAATGGCAAAAACGGGGATTTCATTGCGGTTGCGTGACAACCGCTGGATTTCCCGGTATCCCTTGACCTCCGCGATTTCTTTCTGCAGGAGATCGATTTTTCGTCTTAGGATCCGTTTGTCGATCTCAATTTGTTTTTCACCCTCTCCCTTCAAATAGGCTCCGCCCCCACCTGACCCAGAAGTCCCCTGCTGGCGCGAAAGGTGTGTCCATAGCCGCTTTAGCCTGGGTGCTTCATATTTTATTTGAGCAAGTTCGATCTGCAACCTGGCCTCTTTTGTCTGCGCCCGTTGTCCGAATACGCCAAGAATCACTTCGGTGCGGTCCATTACAGGCAGCTTGAAGGCTTTTTCGAGATTGCGCTGCTGCGCAGGAGAAATTTCATCGTCAAAAATAATGAGATCGGCGGAAAGCTCCTGCGCTTTAATGGTCAATTCCTCTAACTTTCCCTTTCCAATATAGGTAGAGGCGTCATATTTTCTTAACGGGCAGGCCTCCTGGCCAATTGAGACGAGACCGAAGGTATCTGCAAGAAGTGTCAGCTCTTCCAGATGCTCTTCACATGTTTTCTTTTGGGCGCTCCCCTGATAAACGGAAATAAGAAAAGCTTTCTGCTTTTTTTCTTCAATGTGGGAAATGAGTTCACTTTCTTTTTTCATAATGGTCTTGTCTCGTTAAATTGAAGCGAAAGGCCATCATAGGCCAATTGCACAAAAGAAGGAAGGTAGGCGTTTATTTTTTCATGTTCCAAATCATGCGAAATATGGGTCAGCCAAGCTTTCTTCACTCCCAATTTGCTGGCAAATTCGACCGCCTCATCCACAGAAAAATGGAGCCTGGAAGAGGTTAAGCGCAGAGCGCTAATAATTAGAGTCTCCACGCCGCGTAACTGTGAAAAAATGGATTCTTGATACACTCGAATATCGGAAATGTAGGCGAAATTACCAATCCGAAACCCGTTCACTTCCATGTTTGCCTGTTCATACGTTAAATAGTAAAGCGGCAGCCCTTGAAATACGACTGCCCCTTCGCTTGCCTCAGGCAGAAGGTGAAAATCAAAAGGGGGTTTCTCTTTTTTAAAAAAGTAGTGAAAACGGTTCTGAATGTCTTTAGCTGTTTTAATCGACAGGAGAATCGGAAGGGGATCTTTTCTTTTAAATAGCAAAGGACGAAAATCATCAAGTCCCGCCACATGATCCTGATGAGCATGGGTGAGCAAAACCCCGTCAAGCTGATGGATATTGTGAGTTAAAGCCTGGAAACGAAAGTCCGGTCCGGCATCAATGAGGAACTGTTTTCCGCCAACAGTTATCAGGGCAGACGGCCGCATCCTTTTATTTAATAAGGAGGAGGAAGTACACGTTTGACAGGCACAACCGACAAGGGGGACACCTAAAGAAGAGCCAGTGCCTAAAAATAATAATTCAGCCATAAGCATAAAAATTTATCACTTTAGCCATTTCATTTCAAAATGAGAATAGCTAAACTTATCGTAAATGGAAATTAGGGCGTGTCATCAATTTAACAATAAAAATCTTTGACCCAAAGCCCCTTGGCAGCGGAGCTTCCGGCATTGCCGCCGGTTTGCTCCACCCGTTTGTCGGCGCTAAAGCCAATTTGAACTGGAGAGGAAAAGAGGGCGTAGAAGCTACCTTAAAACTGCTTATCATCGCCGAGAAAGTATTAGGTGCCCCTGTTTATTCACCAAACAAAGGCATTTTAAGGCTTGCAATCACCCAAGAACAAGTCGATAATTTCAGCAAATGTGCGTTTAACAATCCCGAAGAAACCAGCTGGCTTTCCGACGACGAATGCCTGGGGCTTATACCATCGCTTAATCCAACCCATGGACTCCTGATTAAATCATACCATTTCCCAAAAATAAAACCATAATGTTGATTTGTCAGCGCTTCAGATTTAAAGGATCTTTTCGAATTTGATATCTATGAATATCAACAAGGAGAGATCTTTTAAAGATGAAGGTGATCACAAGTCAAATTTATGATTTTAATTTCGGGAAATGGTATAAGTTGGACCGGACCAACTTCCTTATTTGGAGCAGTTATATGATCAAGTTTGGGTTTTAGCAGGTATGGGTTCTAAAGGACTTCTTTATCATGCAATGTATGCAAATGAGTTAATAAAAAAACACTAATAAATTGCAAATAAAGTCAATAATTAGTTTTTTAATATGACTCAAAAACACTCGCAATATTTTCATATTAAATATTAATATATTGTGACTATTCAACCCATCCCCCCGTTTGCTGCGCAAACGAGGCGAG
>JAJTHR010000035.1 GCA_021298935.1 Parachlamydia sp.
CTATGATGCAGAAAAAAGCAGGGAAGCTGCTCCAAGAGATCATAGCCTATGATGAGATTGGCAGTCCTTATTTAGAAAGCATTGAGTTTGTGGATAAAATCTTGGCGAAAGCGATGCGTGAAGATTGGAAATACCACGTGCTGCATGGATTTCCAGCCTTTCATGAAATTTATAGACTTCATTTGGGATTATGCGATTATGTTGAGGATCCCTCTCATGCCTTTCGAATGGATCGCTTTCGTCTATTATTTGATCAGATTGAGGATTGGGTCAATAAAGGCGATGTTTACGCACATATTCATGAAGTCGAGCTGGATATCAATGACATGAAAACTTATCTTCAGGATTACTTAGCTGCTGTACAAAGAGTCGGGCGTGAAAAAGGGACTGAAATGTCAATTGAAGATGCCATTTATAAATACAAACAACAGTTATTGGAGTACCGTTATGTATTCGGACAATTCTTATTTATTTTGTTGGAAAAAGAAGGAAGCGGCCAATTAAGAAATCAGTTTCTTTTTGTAGATTTGTATTTTGAAACAGTTGAAAATCTTATTCAAAGCATAGGATCAACGGAAGATATACCTTCTAATCACTGATTGCTGGTTCAGCCACGAGAGCTTTGACTTTAGGAAAATTAAGGAAAAGAGCATTAATCAAGCAAAAAGGGCCGAAACCCTTCTTGCTTTTAAATTAGAAGCCGCAACCGCAGCCGCTACTAGAATAATGAGAGTGAGCATGAGAGCTAGAACTGCTTGAGCCTGAGCTGCCACCACTATGGTGGTGGTGACGATCAGTTGTTGCAATGATTACCCCCGCTACAACTAAAGCTCCGATTGGCAAAAGAGCTGACATTGTGGAAGCTCTGCTGCTGTCATCGTATGCTGCGCTGTCATCATAATATTCTTGACCCTGCACTTGACCTGTTAACAATGCCATCGCCGTTGTCAATGCGAATAGTTTGTACAATTTTTTCATGTTTAGTTCCTTTTGATACGTGTCACGTCGAGGCCTTAGCAGTTAAAGGATTTTCACAACTAAGGCTCTAAAGCTTTACAATTCCCATTTATGGCGAAAAAAAAGAATTATCGCAATAAAATTTTAATCAACCTTGAAAAAAAATCAATAGTGTGCAGAGCAGCACTTTCCCGAGTAAGAGGTAGAGCTTGATCGCTCCGCAGAACTTAAGCGACCTAACCCATTGTTGCTCTTAGCCCTACAGTGGCTATTACAGCTGCATTGCTTTTGATCGGCGACACTTAGCCAGATACCTGCAATGATTAAGGCAGTAAGGGGGACATAAGCGGACCAATGAGCGGCATGGCTGCTTTGCAAATAGGCTGAATCATCGTAATCATAGCATTCCATCAAATCCGATTGGCTATGGAGAGGAAGGGCAGCCAGGCAAAAAATGATTAAAAATGAACCAAATTTTCGAAGCGCATGCATAAGAATCGTTTCCTTATTAACCTTTTTTAATTAATTTGCCTGAATTCAGGCATCTTGCAGGCATATGAAAAGAAAATTTATCGAAGGTGTTTGAAAACGTATGCCTTGGATGAATTTCCCTCCATCTGTCTTGCAATCTCATAACTTTCAGGCAGAAAAACCCAAAAATTAAGTGAATTAGTTTTTTATTCCTGAATTTCGAAATTTTGGCAAATGAATAATGCTTAGCTTATTTTATACTTAGGGACCAGCAATCGGCAGAGCAAGAAGCTCTTGATATACTTCAGAAAAATTAGCTGGAATAATTGACAGAGTATGCCTTCCAAACTTAATTGTGAAAGGGAGCCCGTCACTCAGCGATTCGATCAGCCTGTCAGCCTCCTCGCCTGGTATCAATAGTCTTTGGCCCCCTTCAAGGATATAGGCACTCATCATTACAGGTTCATCACCCAATTCGACTTCAATGAGTGTTCTTGAAGGGTCTTCAGGACACGGGGGTGCTTGCAGAAATAAAATATTTAAGTAAAGCCTCATTCCGGAGCTTCCTCTTGTCAATTCCAAACTTAAGCGACAATTTTCAGATTCAGGAGTTAAAAGCATTCTGCCTGAATTGTAGCAGGGATTGGATGTTGTCATTTGCTGCAGAACCCATTGCCTGCAGGGAGTTGAGCAAGCGTAAAAGAAAAGCATGCAAAGAATCAAAAAGACCCTTTGCATGCTTATGATAGTTGTACGAAGCATATCAATGACAGTAGGAGCCTGAGCAGCAGCCGCATGACGAACTAAAGTGGGCATGGGAGGAGGAGGAGGAGCTGCCATGGTCATGTGAGTTTTGAACGGCAATCGCAATGATTCCAACAATGGCTACAGTCGATAAGGCAATAGCTGGAGCTAAATTAGTGGCAGCGCGGGATTCATCATACGCATAGCCGCCCGTGTCTGTCACATAAGTGACTGCTTCTAATTTCGGACTTGAGAAAGCGATGGCAAACGCCATTGCAAAAAGGGCAAATTTATTAAACATTTTCATCTCCTGAGCATTCATAATGCGATTAATTAATTTGAGTTTCAAAAAGGTCGTCTTCTACTCTTTGTAAAATAAGCGATTGCCATTCGGTTCCAAGCTCTCCGAATTTCTGACTTACGAGGGTTTTGAAGGGGATCCATAAACGATCATTAAAGGACGGGCTTGTAAAAACCTGTTCTTTTATACGTTCCGCATCCATGCTTTTATTTTCGCGCATTTCCTTTTCAATTAAGGATTTCCATTCAAACTGAAGCTTGGATACTGCGTTTTTTAATAGAGCTCTTTGCTGCGGATTGATGATCATTTCATAGGCATCATTGGCCACGCGGAGCGAACGCATGGCAGCAAAAAACTCTTTATAAAATTCAGAAAATTCATCTTTAAGAGCTGAAGCGGTTAAAATATAGACAGTTCCATTTTTCATTAAAATGACATGCATCAACCGAACATTTCCCCATTCGTTTTTGGTGTCGGCCTGGGATAGGCTGGCGATTCCAGCTTCAGTGCGGATGGTGCCGAGGTCTTTCCACTCAAATCCTTGTGCGTCATTCATGTTTTTTACAATTTTTAAATACTGCTTGAGAGAACCCTTGTAAGGTTCGGTACTTAAATTCATTGAAGGGGGGAATGAAGTAGGGCTCTTTCCCACCACCATGACTTTAACCCTTTCAGGTAGCAGTTTATGGTCTGCCATGTGCCATCCGGGAGGAGGGGTAAACAAAATAACGCCTCCTTCAAATGCATCGGCTGCAAAAGCTTTTAGGGGCAGAAGAAATAAAAGTCCTAAAAAAAGAAAAGACGAAATGGTTTTTTTTAACATTATACACCCTAAAAAACTTGCTAGGAAGAGAATATAAGGAGAAGAGCAAAATATGAAAAGGTTTTTTTATCATGCCTGTGTCCGATTTGTCGGCCACGGGCAGGGTTAACGTGATGTGCGTATTTTTTTTACGAAAAAAATACGCCTGCAAATTTGCTTGGAAAAAATCAATTCCTTGTGAATAATAACACTTTTGGCGCAGGATTTTATGACTGAAGACGAGGAATCCAAGCAACGATGGAAGCAGGTGGGGGTTTATTTGACCATCCCTTTTATTCTTAGCGTTTCGCCTATTTTAGGTTGGCTGATCGGCAATTGGCTGGATAAGCGCCTTCATACAGCCCCCTTTTTAATGTATGGGGGAGTGCTTTTAGGCTTTATTGCGGGCTTTCGAGAAATTTATCGCATTATTAAACGGTTTGGAGATGGAAAATAAATTTATACCTGAGGTTTGCTGGCTTGCTGTCGGTTTGAGCATCATCGCTTCGACTGCAGCCTGCATGACATTCAATGTAATTAGCGCAGCCAGCATCCTTGCTGGAACTGGATGGGGATGCCTCAACTTGTATTTTTTAAAGAAATTCCTTGAGGAGTACTTAAAAGGAAGTGCGCGTGAATACTTGTCTTGCTACACATGGATGCTCATCAAATTTCCTCTTCTTTATTTATTCGGTTTTGGTTTACTGAAACTAAAAGTTTTCTCCTTGCTGGGATTGACGGCTGGATTTTCTCTTATTTTTGCTTCAATGTTCCTGATGGGAGTCAAAAGCGTCATTAATTTTAAAAGGGCGTTATGACCGGCTTTCCTCTATTGTTAGCGACAGCTGAGCCGGGTTCCCCTGAAAGCCGGGCTCCTGAACTTCCTAATTTTATCACCCTGATCTATCGCAGTTTTCATGACACAGTCTGGGCTCATTATTTACATCAATGGGAAAACATCATTTTTTCCATTCTGATCGCTGTGTTGATTTCAGTTGTGGCCTATCTTGGCGTGCGCCGCAATGCCCTTATTCCGTCTGGCTTGCAAAATGGGTTGGAGTTTCTTGTTGAACAGTTTCGACAGCTTGTCTTGGGAGTGCTCGGTCCGCATGGAGACAAATACCTTCCCTTTCTCGGGACACTCTTTATTTATATTTTCGTGATGAATATTTTTGGCATAATACCCTTAATGAAATCGCCTTCTTCCAGCCTCAACATCACTGTTGCTTTGGCTCTTTGCGTTTTTGGGTTGGTGCAATACCTGCAAATCAAAAACATGGGATTCTTCGGTTTCATGTTTCATTTGGCAGGCTCGCCTAAAAGTTTGATCGAATGGCTGCTTGCTCCTTTAATGTTCCTGCTTGAAGTTATTTCTCAGCTTGCAAGGCCTGTGACACTCTCTCTTAGACTATTTGGCAACATCCTTGGAGAAGATATTTTAATCGGCGCTTTTGCTGCTCTTGGGGTTGCCGTCGTGGCGGCGTACCAATCGCCTGTCGGAATCCCATTGCAGCTTCCCTTTATGTTTTTCGTCTTGCTCGCAAGCTTTATGCAGGCTTTAGTCTTTACTTTATTAAGCACAGTGTATATTTTGTTATCTATTCCTTCATTAGATGATAAACATTCACATTAACTATTTAATTATTATCGAGGTATTATGGATTATGGATTTGCCCTTGGCGTTATTTTTGACTTAGGAACGGCTTTAGCACTTTCTGCTCCTTTGGCTGTCGGCATGGCTGCATTAGGTTCTGGGCTTGGTCTGGGGCGGGCAGTAGGCAGCGCTATGGATGCAATCGGCCGCCAACCGGAAGCGTCTGGTAAAATTCTTACCAATATGATTATCGGCGCTGCTTTGATTGAAGCTCTCACAATCTATGCATTGATCGTCTTCTTTATTGTTTTAGAAAGAATGGTTTGATTTTTATGGATTTACAGTTAGAACAGGTTTTTACTCAAATCCTCGCCTTTTTAATTTTTTTATGGGTTTTAAGAAAATTTGCCTGGAAACCTGTTTTAAATTTGTTGGATGAGCGAAAGAGGACCATTCAATCTGAATTCGATTCGATCGAGGAACAAAAAAAAACGGTCGGAGAGCTGGCTGATCAATACAAGGCGCAAATGCATAACATTGAGCAGCAGGCAAAAAAACAACTTCAAGAAGCCATTGTCAAAGGACGTGATGCTGCCTATGAAATCGAGCAGGAATCGCGGGCTAAAGCAGCTGCCATTTTAAACAATGCCCAGTCGGAAGTAAAAAAAGAAATTGCCGAGGCCAAAGAGCATTTGAAAAAAGAAATGATCCGCCTCTCTTTCCAGACAGTGGAGAAAATGATCCGAGAAAAGTTGGATGTGCAAAAAGACCAGAAAATGATTGAAGATGCACTTCAAAGGGCTGACCTCCAATGATGAATCAAAAAATTGCTGCCCAGTATTCTAAGGCTTTAATGAGTGCTGGCGGAAGCTCTGAAGAGTTGACGCAACGCCTTAAGGCACTAGAAAAACTAAATCATTTCTTAGATACCGATCCCCCATTTCAGCAAATGCTGCTCGGACCAACACTTGGAGCTGATCAAAAAAAAAAACATCATCAAAGAAATAGCCAAAGAAATTGCCGATCCAATTTTTTTGAACTTTTGTTTTTTGCTGATCGACCGGGGGCGGTTAAAGTATTTAGACTCCATTACTAATGCTTACCGCCATTTAGTAAATGAAAAATTGGGCCTGATTGAAGCTGAACTAGTGACGGCTCAGCCGCTAGAAGACGCATTTATTGAGGGTATAAGAAAAAAATTGGAAACTGCCTATCAGAAAAAGGTGGCCCTGTCCACAATCATTACTCCGGAGATTTTAGGTGGAATGATTATAAAAATAGGAAATAAAAGACTTGATGAGAGCGTCCTTGAGCGGCTTTCCAAGCTTAAAAAAACTTTATTGGCCGCTAAGGTGTAGGAGCAAGCAAGCATGCAATTAAAACCTGAAGAAGTATCCTGGGTTATACAGCAGGAAATTGAAAAATATGATGAAAATCTGTCATTAAAATTTCAATCGGCCGGGACTGTCCTGCAAGTCGGCGATGGAATTGCACGTGTTTGGGGTCTCGATGATGCCATGATGTCCGAGCTAGTTGAGTTTCCGGATGGGACAAAAGGGATCGTTTTAAATTTGGAGACCGATAATGTCGGGGTTATCATATTAGGTTCTGACACAAATATTAAAGAACAGGATGTGGTCAAACGGCTTGGAATCATCGCCTCAGTTCCAGTGGGCGATGCCATGCTTGGCCGGGTCGTGAATGCATTAGGAGAGCCAATCGATGGAAAAGGGCCCATTGTTACTACAGAAGTCAGAAACATTGAAGGTCGTGCCCCCGGCGTTGTTGACAGAAAACCTGTAAACGATCCGGTTCAAACAGGAATTAAGGCAATTGATTCCATGATTCCTATCGGCCGAGGGCAGAGGGAATTGATCATCGGCGACCGCCAAACTGGTAAAACGACAATTATTTTAGATACCATCATCAATCAGAAAAATACCGACATGCATTGTATTTACGTGGCAATCGGTCAGAAGGCCTCAACCATTGCCCAAGTAGTCAAAATTCTGGAAGAGCGCGGGGCCATGGAATACACAACAATCGTGGCGGCTCCCGCATCCGATCCGGCTGCCTTGCAATTTATCGCTCCTTATACCGCTGCGGCGATGGGGGAGTACTTCATGTATAACGGCAAGCATGTGACCTGTTTTTATGACGACCTGTCCAAGCATGCGCAGGCCTATAGGCAAATAGCCCTCTTGCTAAGGAGGCCCCCCGGAAGAGAAGCCTATCCGGGAGATATTTTTTATTTGCACTCAAGGTTATTGGAACGGGCTGCTAAACTAAGCAACGAATTGGGTGGAGGATCTCTAACAGCAATTCCTGTGATTGAAACCCAGGCAAATGACGTGACGACCTATATTCCTACCAATGTCATTTCAATCACCGACGGCCAGATTTATTTGGAGCCAGACCTTTTTTATGCAGGGGTTAGGCCTGCTATTAATGTGGGAATTTCTGCTTCGCGTGTGGGTGGAAAAGCTCAAACCAAAGCGATGAAACGAGTAGCTGCAAGTTTACGCCTCGATTTGGCGCAGTTTAGGGAGCTGGCCGCTTTTGCCCAATTTGGTTCGGAAATGGACAAAACGACTCAGGCCCAGCTTGTGCGCGGTGAGCATATGATCGAGGCATTAAAACAAGACAAATTTGCACCTGCGACATTGCCCGCCCAGGTGTCCATCATTTTTGCGGGAACAAGGGGCTTTCTCGACGACTTACCCTTGTCTCGCATCAAGGAATTTGAACAGGGACTTCATCAATACATTGAACAAAATGCAAAAGCCATTTTTGAACGTATTGAGGAGACCAAGGATTTAGATAAGGAAACGGAGGGGCAGCTGGAAGCAGTGATTAAAGAATTTAAAAAGCAATTTGTTCAAAAGAACGCTGTTTCGAAATGACTAGTTTAAGAGATATACGCAGGCGCTTAAATTCCATCAAGAATATCCAACAGCTGACGAAAGCAATGGAAATGGTGGCTGCTTCCCGCTTGCATCAGGTTCAGCAAAAAATCAGGCATGCACGTCCCTATGTCGCAAAAATTAAAGAGATTCTTGACGATTTAAACGGCTCCTCTCTTGAATTTACCCATCCGCTTCTGGAACAGCGGGAGGTAAAAAAGATAGGGGTTGTCATCATTGGTGCCGACATGGGGTTGTCAGGCTCTTATAATAAAGACATATTTTCAGCGGCGAATAAATTTTTGCTCTCCAAAGCAGGGATGCCGATAGAGCTGCTGCTAGTAGGTAAAAAGGCGTTTGAGTATTTTTCAAAACGGGAATGGCCGATATTTTATACACTCCCCCACTGGGGTGAGAAATTGAAAGAAGCGGATATCAAAACGTTCGCAAGCCAGCTCGTCAGTTGGTATACGCTCGGTAATTTTGATGAAATCTGGTTCGTTTATACTCATTATGTCAATATGATGTCGCGCAAGGTATTAACAGAGAAGTTCCTTAATTTAGCCCCCACGCAACAAGAAAAGCGGCAAAATAAGGAATATCTGTTTGAGCCCTCGGCGCAGGATATTTTTTCCGAGTTGCTTCTTCGTTATTGCTTGTCGAAAGTGCATACTGTTTTAAATGAAGCGTATGCCTCAGAACTTGCTGCAAGAATATTTGCCATGAAAACCGCTACATCCAATGCGGATGACATGATTGAAAAACTGACGCTTGTACGCAATAAAGTCAGGCAGGCAGGGATTACAAAAGAGATGCTTGAGATCACATCAGGATCTGAAGGTTTAAAATAAATAGGTAGTTATGAGTGAAGGTAGAGTCAAGCAAATTATTGGTCCCACTTTAGATATTGAGTTTCCTCCGGGCAATTTACCTAATATCTTAAATGCAATTCGCGTGATGGATGAAATCCATCAAAAAGAAATTATCGCCGAAGTGGCCATGCAGCTTGGTGATAACGTGGTGCGCTGCATCGCCCTTTCCTCAACAGACGGTCTCGTGCGAAATGCAAAAGCAATTGATACAGGCGCTCCTATCACCATCCCTGTGGGAAAAAAAACTCTCGGCCGATTGTTTAATGTATTAGGCCAGCCAATCGACGCGGGCGAGCCGATAGTCGATTCAGAAATTTCCTCCATTCATAAGTCTGCTCCCTCTTTTGAAGATCAGGAAACGGAAGCGGCTTTATTCGAGACAGGCATTAAGGTGATCGACCTCTTATGCCCTTATTTAAAAGGGGGAAAAGTCGGCCTCTTTGGCGGAGCAGGCGTTGGTAAATCAGTCATTGTCATGGAGCTGATTCATAACATTGCCACCCACCATGGTGGTTTTTCAGTCTTTTGCGGAATTGGTGAAAGAACGCGTGAAGGGAATGACCTCTGGTTGGAGATGAAGGAATCGGGCGTTCTTGCAAAAACAAGCTTGGTTTTCGGACAGATGAATGAGCCCCCGGGAGCCAGGCTGCGTGTGGGGTTAACAGGGCTGACCATGGCAGAATATTTTCGTGATACACAGCATCAGGATGTCCTTTTATTTATCGATAATATATTCCGCTTTGTTCAGGCAGGCTCGGAAGTATCCGCTCTGCTCGGCCGTATGCCTTCGGCTGTCGGCTATCAACCAAATCTTGCCTCGGAAATTGGAAGCCTGCAGGAAAGGATTACATCGACAAAACATGGCTCTATCACCTCGGTGCAGGCTATTTATGTTCCTGCAGACGACTATACGGATCCGGCTCCTGCAAGTATTTTCCCTCACCTGGATGCAGCGACTTCTTTGTCAAGGCAGATTGCTGAGCTTGGAATTTACCCAGCCGTTGATCCACTCAATTCCAGCTCGCGCATTTTGGATCCCCTCATTTTAGGGGAAGAACATTATAATGTCGCTCGCCATGTTCAGCGCGTCCTGCAAAGATACAAGGATTTGCAAGACATTATTGCCATTTTGGGGGTTGACGAACTGTCGGAAGAGGATCAATTGATCGTGGCAAGGGCGAGAAAAATACAGAAGTTTTTATCGCAGCCCTTCTTTGTGGCCGAAACTTTTACCGGCAAGCAAGGCCGTTTTGTCAAGCTGCCTGATACAATTCGAGGCTTTAAAATGATTGTCGAGGGAGAACTGGACGATGTCCCGGAGCAGGCCTTTTATATGGTGGGAGCGATCGAAGAGGTGATTGAAAAGGCGGAGCAGCTTAAAGCTGAAAATGCATAATGGAGCACTTCAAATTAACGATCATTACACCGCTTGAGCAGTACTTTGAAGGGGATGCCATTTCTGTTGTGGCACCCGGCAAGGATGGATACCTTGAAATCCTTGCCCACCATGCCCCGATTATTGTTTACTTAAAACCGGGCAAGCTCACCGTCAAATCTAAAGAGGGAAAAGAGCTTAACTTTGCGGTATCAGGCGGGTTTTTGGAAGTTTCCCATAACCAAGCAAATCTTGTTGCCGACGCTGGTGAACATATCAATTCCATCGATTTCGAACGTGCTAAGCTAGCCTATAAGCGTGCTAAGGTCAGATTGGAAGATCCTGCAGCCCATATTGATACCGATCGGGCTCTCCGTGCTTTGGAGAGGGCTAAAAATCGTATGGAACTCAAAGGCGGCCATGGAAACACGGGTTGAAAAAGATGCATTGGGTGAAATAGCTGTTCCTTCCGATCGGTTATTTGGGGCCCAAACCGCCCGCTCTTTGCAAAATTTTCCCATTGGCTCTGAAAAAATGCCCCTTGAAGTGATTCATGCACTGGCCCTTATTAAGAAAGCGGCTGCCAGCGTCAACTGCGAGCATGGCCTGCTTTCACGAGAAAAAGAAAAAATGATTGCTAAGGCAGTGGATGAGATCCTGAAGGGACACTTCGACGCTCATTTTCCCCTCTCCGTCTGGCAAACAGGCTCGGGCACCCAGAGCAACATGAATGTCAATGAAGTCATCAGCAATTATGCTGCATGGGAGGCAGGCTGCGACCTTGGTAAAAAAGATCCCCTGCACCCTAATGATGATGTCAATCAATCGCAGTCCTCCAATGATGTTTTTCCCTCCGCCATGCACATGGCGGTCATGAAGGATTTGTACGAGAGGCTTTTCCCTGCATTAGAGAATTTGCGGGAGGCCCTGCATAGCAAGTGTGAAGAATTCAAAGGGATCATCAAGATTGGCAGGACCCATTTAATGGATGCTACTCCCTTAACCTTGGGACAGGAATTTTCAGGCTATGTCAGCCAGCTGGATCACGGCCTGAAAGCATTAAAGAACACGCTTCCCCACCTCTCTGAGCTGGCAATTGGGGGAACAACTGTAGGAACCGGCCTCAATACCCATCCCGAATATACGAAGAAAGTAGTGGCTGAAATTTGCAGGCTGACCGGTTTTGCATTCAAACCGGCCTCAAATAATTTCGAAGCCCTGGCCTCAAATGATGCTTTAGTTGAGGTGAGCGGTGCTCTCAAACGGTTGGCCGTATCGCTTTATAAAATCGCCAATGATATTCGGTGGCTGGCGTCAGGCCCTCGCTGCGGCATTGCCGAATTGCAGTTGCCGGCAAATGAGCCCGGCTCTTCCATTATGCCGGGGAAAGTGAACCCTACGCAAAACGAGGCGCTCATGATGGCGGCTATTCAAGTGATGGGAAATGATGCGGCGATTGGTTTTGCCGGCTCGCAAGGAAATTTAGAGCTCAATGTGTATCGTCCCCTGATCATTTACAATCTGATTCAGTCGATTCGGCTATTAAGCGATGGCGCGGCAAGCTTTTGTGATAGATGTGTGAAGGGGATTCGAGCCAATGAAGCCAATATTGCCGAGCATTTGAACCGCTCTTTGATGTTAGCTACAGCCTTGAATCAGTCCATCGGCTATGATCAGGCTAGTCTAATTGTCCAAAAGGCTTATCGGGAAAACACGACCTTAAAAGAAGCGGCGTTAAGTTTGAAACTTCTTAACGCCGAGGAATTCGATAAAATCGTCGATCCTGCAAAAATGCTCGGGCCTCACATTTAATTGACATTTGATAGGATGGAATCTTCCAATCCCTTGATAAATAAATCTTTTTGAACATCATTTAAAAAAGATGGCTCATCACGCAAATGAGTACCTGCCAGAGGAAGAAGGGGATAAACACCTAGTTTAGATTAGTTGAAAAAAAGTGAAGCAGACATTTATTAATTCTCTTCGATTAAAAGGAGATTAAATATGCCTGCTTCAATGCTA
>JAJTHR010000353.1 GCA_021298935.1 Parachlamydia sp.
TAGATATGATTTTTTTCCTCATGTTATGCGGGCCGCGTAAGCGGCTGCTTAACATGAGTTATTAATTTGAAAGAGAAATTTTTCTGAATAAATGGTTTGTTATCTTGGCTAATAATTCTCCTCCCCATCCGAGAAGGATAATGAACATCGCAATTGATAAAAAGAAGGTATGGCATCCATTTTGAAGCCCTCTAGTGACGAAGTTAGAGCCTTTTCTCAGCGGGTGAGCCGCTTGTAAAGCGAGGTGCAGGGCCTGAACTTTATAGGATTTAAACAATGTCAATCCTTTAGATAGAAACTCTATTCCCTTGCTGATAAGTTGCAAAAATAGAGCGATACAACGTTTAAAATAACTATATAAATGAGGGAGAAAATTGCAAACTATAGCGCTATTTGCAATTGAAACCAATAGTTTTTGTAAAAAGAGGGGTAAAAGAGGTTTTTTTGAGTAGTGAAGTAAAAGATTTGAAAAATAGTTAGTAGGCAAACCATTCAATTTTTTTTGTGCTTTAATTAATAAAGCAAGAAATTTGTTTTTTTTATCTTCAAAATTTCTTTTTAAATTTTTGTATTTATTTGAAAAATGTTGATACAATTTTTTCAAACTTGGTAAAACTGCGAGGCAAAGTTCTTTGACAGGTTTTAGTGCTAACCCGGATGCTCGACTCAAGTTTTTGAATTGCTTTCCCACCCACTTTTCAAACGAATGAGAGAATTGGTGAGCCATTTTAATTTTTTCATTCCAATTGAGCTTAAAATTAAGAAACTTGACTTGGGCTTTTTGAACTTGCCGGCTTCCCAGTTGAGGGAGGCGGCCCATCCATTCATTAAATAAAACAGGAAGGCGCGCAGCCAATTGAAATGGCGTAATTAGCCATTGCTTGGTCATTTCTCTTAGCTGCCGAGCGTGCTTTAATAAATGATTTTTAAGTGCAGCTCCCCTGTTTTTTGGCAAACCTGGCTTCATTCGCTTTAAAAATTCTCCCCCTGTTTGGCGCAATTTTTTAAAAAATTGCTGGGCACGGCTGTAAAATTGGATCACAGGGAGCAGTAATTTTAAAACAGTTTGTTGCAGGGCTAAAAAGGTTTTAGCAATTTTTTGGGTGAGCGTCTGAATTTTTTTCTGCACCTTGGCTAGAATTTTTTCCAGCAACTGAGAGGAGACATTGACAAAAGAAGGGAGCACCTGGGTAAGGAACCATTTTGGAATTCCAACAATTAAAAAGTAAGGAGGAAATGCCACAGCTAAAAACATGATCTTGCCGATCCGCATGAATCCGGTTTGAAAAATAACCAGCTTGGACTGATGCCTCAGACGATTTAAAGCCTCCTGTTTTAATTTCTCACCAGTGACCTGCAGAGTGTCTTTGCCGGCTGCAGCAGTTGTATCTATGCGCATGTCCACTTTTTTATGAGGATCATAAAAATTGGTATAATGCCCTGGATCGCATCTTGTTAAACTGTCGGATGTTCTTCTAATTGCCATATTGTTCCACTTAAAGAAAATATAATAACAAATATATTTTTTTTAAATATAAAGATTTGATGATTTCCAATAAAAGGGCTTTGAAAAAAAAAGCTTGCTTTTATTGCTTAAAACACTCTATGATTTTCACTGTTATTGATGAAGGAGACTATCATGACCCGAATGAGCAAGCAAGGTGAAAGGCGGAATCGCTATCCCCGTAAACACCGTAAACCTAGCGAGAAAACAGGCCCTTTAAAAGATCAACTGACTGAAGGGTATAAGCCCCTTGCAAATGCTGTTCAAGGGGATCTTGCAGGCTCCGTTTTCATTCCGAAAATTAAGTAAAGCTTAAGCTTTAAAAAAAATTGAAAGGTTACACACATGTCTAGACACCCAAGTTTTGGCAAAGCAGGGAAAACTGCAGCCAAACGTAACGTTTTAAAACGCTTTGAAAGGATTGACGTTCTGAAAAAACTGGACCGTTGGAAAGATTCTGAAAATAAGAAAATTACAGGATTACCAAAAACCCCTGTTCTCTAATGTCCATATACCCCAATCGTTTTACATTGGGGTTATCTTCTATTCAGGTTATAAACCATTGTGATTATTCATCTAGTTGATCAGCAGAAAGCGCTTCCTTTCGATAAAGATGCCTTTGAACCGCTTGTTTCTCAGGTTCTTCGTCTTGAAAACCAAGCTTGCGACGAAGTCAGCATTCATTTGGTCGAATCCCAGACAATCTCTTCCCTGCACGAACAATTTTTTGACGATCCTTCACCCACCGACTGTATATCGTTTCCTCTCGATGACGAGGAAGAAAGTTTTTACCGCATTTTAGGGGAAGTTTTCATCTGCCCCGAAACTGCTTTAAATTATGCTAAAGAACATTCAGTGGACCCTTACGAAGAAACCACTCTTTATTTGGTGCATGCCCTTTTACATTTAATGGGCTACGATGATATTGAAGAAGAAGACATTTTAGAAATGAGACAGGCTGAGAAGCGACATTTGGACCAATTAAGAACCTCTAATAACCTGCTACGCCCACCCTTAACAGGAGATATTCTTGTCAATCCAACTTAGCGCCTCTCTTCTGGCCTTCCTACTATTTGCCCTTTTTTGCATCACTGCCATGGGCACGGCGCTGCGCAACTTACATAAAAGAGACTCTAAAAAACAGTTTAATTTATCCGGAAAGTTTTTTTTCTACCGTCACTTTCATGCCCTTTTTTTCCAACAGGAGCTGGAAGAGCTTTATTTTGCAAACACGTTGTCACAAAATCTTCTCCGTTTTAGTTATGCTCTCATCAGCTTTCTGCTATTAAGGCAGGCAGGATTGATCAGTTGGGTGGTAAATTCCCAATCGGGTACTTATTATCTAGACCTTCATTGGCCGGCAGGCATCTTCAGCTTGATTGGGTTGTTCTTACTCTATTTCCTGATTGGAGACTACCTCGCTCGTATTGTTGGAAACAGGTATTCTGAAAGGACTCTTCAACTCTGCGCTCCTATAGCCTCTGTGTTTATGATCCTCCTCTTCCCTTTGACATTTTTGTTTTTAAAATTTTCCCATGCCTTTTCAAAAACGGTTTATTTCAATCCCCTCAATGAATTCGAGCCGGAAGCGAAGCAAGAAATTTTTGATATGATCGAAGAATCTAACTTCACGGCGACCCAGCTGGATCCGCATGATAGGAAAATGATTGAAAGCGTGATGGCTTTCAAAGACCGGATTGCCAGGGAGGTGATGGTGCCTCGCGTAGACATATTTAGTTTAGCGCATACCACAACAATTGAAGAAGCGGCCACCTTCTTACATAATGAAGGTTATAGCCGCACCCCTGTTTATAAAAACACGTTGGATAATATCATTGGCGTACTGATGTACAAAGATATCCTTGCAAAGTACATGGATTATGCCCGCTCGAAAAACCCTGCCATATTACAGGCGCCTATCTCAACACTGATTAAGAATGTTCTCTACACGCCTGAAACAAAGAAAATCTCCCATCTTTTGCAAGAATTCAGAAAAAAACAAGTCCACTTAGCCATTATTGTGGATGAATACGGCGGTACCGAAGGGATAGTGACCATCGAAGACATCTTGGAAGAAATTGTCGGAGAAATTGCCGATGAGTATGATGAAGAAGAAGCCTTGTTCCTCCCGCTATCTGAGGGGGGGTGGCTGATAGATGCCCGTATGACCATTTTTGATATTGAAGAACAGTTCGGCATTGAAATACCGCAAGATGGGGACTATGACACCATCGGGGGCTATATTTTCCATGAAACAGGAACTATTCCCGCAAAAGGCTTCATTCTTCAACAGCCTTATTTCGAAATCGAGGTCGTCCGTTCGAACGACCGACGTGTGGAAAAACTGAGGATTCGTCCGCTCGGCGATGAATTAGAAGAATAAACTAGTGTTTTTTTCTTAAATTCCTACCATTAGGGTAGATCTTGTAATCTTAATTCTATATGCTCGTTCCGTTTGGCAGGATTTCCTCGTTCTTGCCTTGAATTCTACTAATTATTTACGGAATCTAGTTCGTCAATGATTTATCTTCCCCACCCTTTAAAATACCTTTTATCCAATGAATGATGATCAATTAGCCCTCTCACTGCTTCTATTTCTTGTTGGAAGCGTTCTTGGCGCCTTTGCTTTTTGGATGTATTACCGCTTTGCTTTAGGTGGCATGAAACGCCTCTCGACGGAAGTCATCAGGCGGGCCGAACAGGAGGCAGCGGAACTGTCCCGTTTGAATGAAATAGCCCTGAAACAGAAGCAAATGGAAACGCAAAGGGAGTTTGAGCAGCAGTGGCAACAGGAAAGGAAAAAACATCAAAAAGAGGAGGAAAGACTCAAGCAAAGGGAAGACAAGATTGAGCTCAGAATGAACCTGGTTGAAAAAAAGCTTTCAGATATCGAAAAACGCGAAGCGGTTATGCTTGGACGGAAGTCTCAACTTGAAGATGAAAAAAAAGAAAATGCACAAATGCAGGCGCAGCTTGTCAACATGCTTGAGAAAGCCTCCGGTTTAAGCTCTTTGGAGGCAAAAGAATTGCTCTTATCCCGCTTAACGAATGAAGTCAAAACGGATGCTGCCAATCTGATCAGGCGCATCAAAAAAGAAGCCGAAGAAGAAGCTGGGAGGCAGGCCTCCACAATCATTGCTACAGCAATCAATCGCATGGCCGTGCAATGCGCCTCTGAAACAACTGTTTGCACCGTCGCTATCCCGAATGAAGAAATGAAAGGGCGTATCATCGGCCGTGAAGGAAGGAACATCCGCGCCCTTGAAAGAGAAACAGGAATAAATTTTATTATCGATGATACGCCGGGAGCTGTCGTTCTTTCGGGCTTCGACCCGGTCAGAAAGCATGTCGCCAAGATGGCGCTCAATGAACTTGTCCAGGACGGCCGCATCCATCCCACACGCATTGAAGAAGTCGTTGAAAAGGCCACACACAATGTCAACAAGCAGATCAAGCAATATGGCGAAGATGCAGCCTTAAGGGCAGGGGCCATGAACCTGCACCCCGAGATTATTTCCTTGCTGGGAAAGCTAAAGTTTCGCTTCAGTTATGGTCAAAATGTATTGGACCATTCTCTGGAAGTCTCCCATTTAATGGGTCTCATGGCGGCAGAACTGGGATTAGATATTCGCCTCGCCAAAAGAATCGGTCTTTTGCATGACATGGGGAAAGCGGTCACTCATGAGATTGAAGGGTCGCATGCCATCATAGGCCATGATCTCGCTCTAAAATATGGGGAATTGAAAGAAGTTGCCAATGGCATTGGCTGCCATCATCATGAAATGCAACCTCAAACCATAGAAGCAGACCTTTGCAGCGCAGCAGATGCCATTTCGGCTTCGCGCGAAGGGGCCCGCATTGAAGCTGTCGATGAATATGTCAGGCGCTTACGTAAGTTAGAAGAAATTGCCCTGGAGTACAACGGTGTCGAAAAAGCCTATGCCATGCAAGCGGGAAGAGAGATTCGCATCGTCGTGCTGCCTGACGAGGTCGATGATCCAGGCGTGATTAGTCTGGCTCGCGAACTGACTAAACGGATCGAGCAAGAACTTAGCTATCCAGGTAAAATTAAAGTCACTGTCATCCGCGAAAAAAGAGCCGTTGAGTATGCCGTTTAACGGCTTATTTCAGCAGTTGTATTTTTGTGTATTTAAATCTTAATTAAATATTAATTTTTCTTTTACAAAAGACATTTAAAATCATATTTTTTCGCGTAGCAGGTTATACCGCGCGCGGGTAGGTTCTTAAATTTTTGGCGGCGAGATTTTATGTCCCAGTACATTGCGGAGATCGCAGCAAACTTGGATAAGTTTGCAAGATCGAGCAATGAGCTGGGACGCAAAAGATGCCGATGAAA
>JAJTHR010000081.1 GCA_021298935.1 Parachlamydia sp.
CATCTACATCCGCAAATTTTTCTCCAAGTCTGGTTTCCTCGAACCCAACCAAGAAAGGGAAAAAGACCACGAGGCACTGACGAATCAAAGTGCCCATTCCCGCCATACTGGGTCGAACCCGTGGAAAGAAAGAATAAATGAAGTGCATCTAAGTTTATTTACTGCAGTTTCGGCTTAGTTTCATGCCCGTCTCGTTACCGAACGCGGGTCCTAATAAATATTCTTGAATCTCGTTCTTCTTTAGCCTTCTTTGTTATTTACTGCATGTCAAGAAATGCGCCCATCACGAAGTTCCTGGCCCAATTGGACTGGGAGACTGAATTAGCAACATTGGCGAGAGCCCTGGGACAAGAGCTACCTGACAAGGCTATGTTGAGACCCGACTTAATTAACGAAGTTCTCGAGGACCTGGCGGACAAACTCTGGCACTCAGACAGAGCCGGAGTCTTCCTCAACACGCTCTTCATGACCGATCCAAGACTTGAAGATATCCTACCAGCCTGCCTCGTGGAACGAGTGGACAAGTACAGGAGGGCTGCTGCCTCGGGTACGTAATTTTCTCTTGCTACTGGGGAAGGTCACATTAGCGCTATGAGTATGCTTGTCTATGATTATGACTATCATCGAAGCTCCCATTGGTATGCACTAGAGTGGCTACCACGAGCTTTTCCTCTTTGAGAAGGCCTAGAGTGCCAGTTCTCGTCGAGGAACGAGTCGGTCACCAGGAAGTGATCGTTTTTTCCTTCTTCGACTTGTCAGAGATAAATGCCTGACGCCCGTAGGAATTGACATTAAGGATGCGTCTCCCTTAGACCTTGATGAGGCAGTCATAGTCGACATGACACAGTCACGAAACTCCGTCGCAGCACAGATCCCCGAGAAGTGGGTTAAGATCTTCGGCGCACGCCCCTGGGAGTTCGTCATGCCTCCACACCTGGACCGTATTTTCAGGACCATGGCCCCTTTTCCCACCAACCTCGAACTACCAGTTCACGGTCCTTCGGTCTGCAAGAAGTCAGGTACTCTACCAGAGGCTTGGATGAACGAACAACTCGTCCTCAAGAAGCTCTTAGGAGCTTTCTTCTTCATCGCCCACCACTACGAAGAAGACTTCGTCAAGGCACACGTGAAATTGAAGACACCTGGCGCCGAAGACTATGTCCAACCAGATGCCTCATACCGTGGTATGATGGTAGCCTACTCGTCGATGGCCCTAATTATGGATCGCCTGTCAAGACTCGAGAAGAAGAAGAACGAAGCACAAGCTCAGCACACCCTTGGAAAGTTGAAGCCAGTGCTGGAAACCGACGAATCGAAGCAGAAGAAGAACGTGAGAGAAGTCTGGGACGTGGCCGAAGTGGTGAAGAACACGATCGACGAGGGAAAACTCAAGGCCAAGGCCAACCAACTCGCAAAGGCAAACTCGGGTCAATTCACCAAGCCCAAAGGGGGTCCTAAAAGGAACTCTCGTGGCAAGGGTAACTACGGGGGAGGGCGAGTCACTAATTCCAGAGGAAATTACGTGGACTCGTACAAGCCCTCCGACAACAGGGGAGACAGAAACCGTGACGACGACAAGGATAGAGAGCGCCCTTCCACCGATCGTTCGGCACAGCGTGGAGGGAAGAAGAGGTAGCTTCACCTTGTTCCCAGGCACACCCATTTGCGACAGAATGAGGAGAGCCTTGAGCTGCTGGGAGTCTATAACTAAAAATAAAACCATCTTAAGTTGGATCAAATTTGGAGTTCCTCCGGAATTTAGGACCCCACCCGTCCCCTATCAAGGGGAGGAATATCACCTAGCTAAGGATATGCGGCTCATCAGGGACAAGGAACTTCTTAGGTTTCAGGAGTTAGGAGTCATCACAGATGTCCTGCAGGACGTCGTCGCCGAGGCAGTCTTCTGCGGAATCTTCGTCACTGTCAGAAAAGACAAATGCCGTCCCATCATCGATCAAAGGTACCTCAACTCCTTCGCAGAGAAAGTACACTTCAAAATGGACACCATTCGGGATGTCAGAGACCTACTGAGAGAAAAGGATCTAATGTTCTCAATCGACCTAAAAGATGCCTACCTACACCTAAAGTACAGGAGCAACTGGTGGAAATACAACGCCTTTTGGTGGAACGGTCAACCGAAAATGTTCACTGCCCTTATGTTTGGAAACGTACACGGTCCCAGATGGTGGACTAAGGTGATGAAAGTAGCGGTCCAATTCCTACGAAAGCAAGGGATTAGATGCGTTATCTATCTGGATGATCTGTTGGTTTTTTGTGGTAGCAACATGAAAACAGCTCTAGACATCCTGAACTTTGTGTTCTCGCTCCTCCTGAACCTGGGCCTGACGATCAACATCGACAAGAGCCTACTCAAACCCGTGAAAGTGCTCCCTTATTTAGGGTTCATCATCAACTCGAAGGACATGACCTTCTCGCTTGAAAAGGAAAAAATGGATGCCTTCAAGAGAGATTGCAAACGACTCACGAAAAGAGGAACAGCATCGGCAAGAGACCTAGCACGCGTGCTGGGAAAAATATCCTCGATGTCCGCAGCCTTATTACCATGGAGACTTCGGACAAGAGCAACGCTCATCTCAAAAAATCAAGCGCTACGAGCCACGGGAAACTGGGACAAACAAATCACACTGGACGAGAGAGTGATCAGAGAATTACAGTTTTGGCTTACCTCCATCCAGGAATGGAACGGGAAGTCAATCCGCGAGATCGAACCGGACTGGACCCTAACATCCGACTCCAGCGGGATAGGCTTTGGGGGGCATTCCAGCAAAACCTCTGTAGCACATTTCTGGGAGCCCGAGTGGCAAGGCAGGCATTCCACGATCCTGGAGACCCTAGCAGCCCACCGAGTAATCAAGGAAATTATAGAAATCGAGGAACTGAAAGACGGTACCCTGCTTCACCAGTCCGACAACACTACAGCGGTAGCCTACCTGAACAATCAAGGGGGCCGAATTCCGGAAATTTCGGAGATTACGGAAGAAACATGGAACCTCTGTTTAGAAAGAGGGATCGTTCTCCGAGCCCAGTACGTTCCTGGAGAGACCATCGAGAAAGCGGATTTTCTATCGAGGATCAAGAACAAATCATCCGAGCTCAGCCTGAACCAAAAAGATTTTGACAAGATTACGAAGGAATGGGGGACACCCTCGGTGGATCTCTTCTCCACCAGGTTCAATCACAAAGTAGAGAGATTCGTGACTCTCTTTCCCGATCCACTAGCCATAGCGGAGGACGCCTTCTCAATGAGATGGGAAGAAGAGAAACTCCTATACGCGTTCCCGCCGTTCAACCAAATTGGGAGAATCCTTTCGAAGATGAGGAGAGAACCCTCGGAGATGATCCTCATCACTCCGAAATGGGAAGGAGCAACATGGATGCCCGACCTAAAAGAGCTGTCCGATTCAGAGAGCCCGTTGCCACTGAATTATCCCCTGATCGACCTAGAAGGGAAGGAGGTCCTACCGAAATGGAAACTTCTCGCCTGGAAGCTATCGAAGAGAACCTGAAGAGACACAAATTCTCAGAGAGAGTCATTAACATAGTAGCCAATGCTGAAGAGAGAAGAAGAATCGACGACTCCCGATGGAGGAGATTTGTAAAGTGGTGCGAGGAAGGAGGAATCGACCCCTTCATTCCC
Organism: Parachlamydia sp.; assembly: GCA_021298935.1. Classification (GTDB taxonomy): domain Bacteria; phylum Chlamydiota; class Chlamydiia; order Chlamydiales; family Parachlamydiaceae; genus Protochlamydia. The sequence continues at coordinate 3,659 of JAJTHR010000081.1, forward strand.
TCAAGCCTAAATTTGGCCAACTTCTGTGCCGAAATCAGTGTGGAATTGGCAGCAGCCACCGTAACTCAATACCGTTCAACAGTGGAGAATGTCTGGGAACTAACCTCGAACGCTGTCATCGAGACAGACGTAATAGCCAAGAAGATTAACGCAGCTATGAAATATCTTAAGCCAACCCGGGCTAAGTACGACTCCACCTACGACATAGGACCAATCCTCGACTTCATTCGAAGACTCCCTGAAGATAGCGAAGACGACGCCAGGCTACGACTCATCCTACTACTCAGGGTACAGCTCTTAAGAAGATGTGCTGATTGCGAGTACATCATTCACAGCTCCATCGACCTAGAAGCTTGTACTTTCAGGCAATCCAGGAGAAAGAGCCAAAAGGATAGACCGCAGGTCACGGAACCGATCCCCTTCGAGGAGAACAAGGAGATGCCGGAACTATGCCTCCGCAGAGCCTTCAAGAACTACTTGGAGTTCACCAAACAGAAAAGGAAGAACCAGAAAGCACTTTTTATAGCGCTCAATCAAGACCGACCGATCGTCAAGAAGACGATAGGTAAACTCTGCCTCAACGCCATGACGACAGCCGGGATAAACACGGAGATTTTCAAATCCCACTCGTTAAGAATGGCAGCAGCGAACGCCTTATTGGACTCCGGGATGACCATCGAAGAAGTAATGAAACTAGGGGACTGGCAGTCCTCAGAAGTTTTCATGAAATTCTATCATCGAGCCAGAATAACAGGAGCATCTGCTTCGTTGAGCCTCCTGGCAAAAGAATACCGCCGCAAATCGGGAAGAACCCGCGGCAGAGGCCAGAGATAATCCGACCATTGGATGGAGGGCCTGTATCCGGCAGGTGAGCTGGGGTTAGTCGACCAGCAACGGAAAAGGACCGTCCCTCATCCCGATCAAGAGTGTATATACATTTATATGGATCAAAGATACGTTGAACACTTCATTTATTCTTTCTTTCCACGGGTTCGACCCAGTATGGAAGGAATGTGGAGTGTAACGGAACGTATTCCGTCATACTGGTAGAACCGGGGAAAGAAAGAATATTCCCTCCCCCCCTACCCAGAAAGGCTAAAGAAGAACGAGATTCAAGAATATTTATTAGGACCCGCGTTCGGTAACGAGACGGGCATGAAACTAAGCCGAAACTGCAGTAAATAAACTTAGATGCACTTCATTTATTCTTTTTTTCCCC
>JAJTHR010000183.1 GCA_021298935.1 Parachlamydia sp.
AAGGTGGAAGCCACTTCAGCCAGGAAAATAGGGTAATCGCTGTATTGATAAGGCTGCGAGGTACGGCTGAATAAGCTATGCATGCTGTGGCCTGCTTCATGTGCCAGTGTAAAGACATCTCGCAAAAGATTTTTGTAGTTCATCAAAATGTAGGGCATGCTGTCGAAACATCCGCTGGAATAGGCTCCTGAGCGCTTATTTTGATTTTCATAACGGTCCACCCAGCCTTGTTCCTTAAATCCTTTGGCCAAGAGACTTTGGTATTCAGCACCCAGCGGCGCGACCGATTCGATGACAATGTTTTCCGCTTCCTCATAGGGGAGTTGAATGTCGATAGCGCTTGTGAGCGGAACATAAATGTCGTAAAGGTGCATGTCCTGGAGCTCAAGCACATTTTTTCTGATTTCCATGTAGCGGTGCAGCACAGAGATGCGTTCATTGACCGCCTGAATAAGTGCATGGTAAACAGGGGTGGGAATATTTTTAGGAAATAGAGCCGCTTCAAGGCAGGAGCTATAATTGCGCGCACGTGATTGGAAAAGGTGATTTTGAACCTGGCCTGTCAGAAGTTCGCACAAAGTATTTCCATAGGTTTCGTACTTCTTATGATATTTATAAAAAGCGTCTTTTCGAAGTTCTCTGTCTTGATCCCGAATATATAGGCTATATGAAGCATGCGTCAGGGGCTTTTCATTGCCGAGGCTGTCTTGAACGCTGCCGAATTTAAAATCGGCATCTGTCATGGCGTTAAATGCTTTATACGAAGTTTGCAATGCCTGGCCGGCTTGCGCCATCAGCTTTTCATTTTCATTGCTTAATGTATGCTTTTTAATGCGCACCATTTTTTCAATGTAAAAGCGATAGGGGAGAAGCGGGGGGGAGTCCAGGTATTCACTGAGAATATTTTCATTTAATTCAAGAAGCTCAGGCTGCATCCATGAGATGGCTTGCGAAAATGAATGGGCAAGCGTCGTGATTTGTTCGTAATATTTTTTGAAAAGCGGATCCGCAATATCTTCATCATGACGCAGGTGGGCATAGGTGTAGAGCTTAGACAACTCGCGGTCGAGTATCATGACAAGGTCTAGCGCCTGCTTGACACGTTCGGCTCCATGCGAAAAAGTCCCCTGGTAAGCTAAAACCGTTCCCCAGACCGGTTCGTTAGAAGCCTGACTGGAAAAATTATTAAATGCCTCTTCCCATTTTTCGGGAGAGGAATAAAGGGATTCTACATTCCAACGGTCTTCGTTTAAGACCTCTGATCGGGATCGACTCATATACAACCTTTAAAAAATTAAATAACAAGATTTTAGGGATCGCCTGACGATTCTTTATTCATTTGCCAACGAGGTGTTGACAAATTGACTGGATCAAGCTAAAACTTACGCAAGGATATGAGATAAAAGGATTAAAAACCATGACAAATACGTCGTTAAATCACCACGTCGCCAAGGGTAAATTCATTGTAAAGAACGATCGAGGCCTCCACACGCGCCCGTCGACCGAACTTGTCAGGTGCGCGAGCACTTTCAGGTCTCAAATATTTATTAGGTATCAAAAGCATGCGGTGAATGCCAAATCTCTTTTAGGTATATTAATGCTGGCTGCAGCAAAAGGTTCCAGCATTGGAGTGGAAGCAGAGGGCGTGGATGCCGAAGCAGCCGTTCAGTCGATCATCGATTTAGCACAAAATAACTTCCATATAGACTATTAACTTTCTTCGACGGGAATTATTTTATCCAAAACTTCTTGCGTGCAATAAACAGGGGCGTTTGACATGAGGGCAAGAGTCAGGCAGTCGCTTGGCCGGGCATCAAGTTCAAGAATATGTCGGATATCCCCTCGTGTTTGCTCAAGAAATAGCCGGGCAAAATAAATTGTATCCTGGACGTCGTTAATGACAATCTGTTTGACCCGTATTTCGAATCCTTGAAAAATGCGATCAATCAAATCATGTGTAAGCGGCCTTGGACGCTCCACATCCGTTAAAAACATTTGAAGAATTTTTCCAATGCTTGGATCGGTATAAATGGCAAAACGTTTTTCGGTCGTTCCCAGAATGACAACAGTATAGGAGCGTGTTTGCATAATTTTATCAAAAGATAATTGAATAAGCTCCGATTCCATCATTCATCCTTAATTTTAATTGATCCTTCTTTATAACCAATGATGACGCGCGTGGCAATGTCAAAGAAAAAGCCCGTCTCAATAACCCCGCTGATTTCTTTTAATTTTTTATGTTCCCTTTTCGGATCTAGGATAGGGTTAGCAAATTGAATATCATAAATATAGTGGGCATTATCCGTTAAAAAAATACTTTTATCAGGGTTGCAACGAAGCGCTCCATAATAACCATGATTATTTAACCTTTCAATTGTCGTTGGAAAAGCAAATGGAGCGATTTCTACCGGGACATGAAATTTTCCTAAATTTTTCACCAGCTTGGATTCATCGATAATCACGACGAACTCCCTGCTTGCTAAAGCCAAAAGCTTTTCCCTTAGTAGGGCCCCTCCTCCTCCTTTGATCATATTATTGTCCGTATCAATTTCATCGGCGCCATCGACTGTTAAATCAATCCATTTTATTTCATTTGCATCTGCCAAGGGGATTTTTGCATTTTCAGCATCCCTCGTTGTTTGATGCGATGTGGCAATTGCTTTTATTTTCAGCCCTTCTTGGCATCTTTTTCCAATTGCTTCAATAAAAAATTTGGCAGTTGAACCTGTGCCCAGGCCTACAACCATTCCCTCTTGCACGAATGCCGCGGCTGCCTCTCCGGCAGCCTTCTTAGCTTTATTTAGGGAATTTTCTATTTCGGCCATCATGGAGTAGCGAGTTTCTGCTTGTCAAATTTAAAAAATCAATTTTTAATAGATGATCCTATTTTTGTACATAAAGGAATCATGGAATTAAGAAGTTTAATCGATTATTTGCAAACCCTTTTTCCCGATGAGGGAGGTGATGCCTGCCCGAATGGAATGCAAGTGGAGGGAGGGAGCAGAATAAAAAAAATTGCTACGGCTGTGTCAGCCAGCTTGGAAACCATTCAGGCCGCAATAGAGTGGGAAGCGGATGCGTTGATTGTCCATCACGGCCTTTTTTGGAACAGGGATAATTACCCTATCACCGGTATAAAAAGAAAAAAGCTCGCTCTTTTACTTGAGAGAGGTATTTCTCTTTTTGCCTATCATCTACCTTTAGACCGGCATCCAGAACTTGGAAATAACTGGAAGGCAGCAAGGGACTTAAGCTGGGATAATTTACAACCTTTTGGGTCTTTCAATGGGATTCCTCTTGGTGTTAAAGGAACAATCAAAAGCACTTCCCGGGCAAGCTTCCAAAAACAACTGGAAGACTATTATGGGCATATTGCTGCTTGCGCCTGGGGAGGTCCGGAAAAAATTGAAACAGTCGGCCTTATTTCTGGCGGCGCCTATAAGATGTTGCATGAAGCGTCTCAAGAAGGGCTGGATGCCTTTATCACCGGAAATTTTGATGAGCCGGCCTGGAGCGGAGCGTTTGAAGAAAAGATCAATTTTTTGGCGCTTGGGCACTCGGCAACTGAAAGAATTGGGCCGGCAGCCCTATGCGAGCATCTCAAAAAAGAACTAAATCTTCCTTGTCAATTTATTGATATCCCAAATCCTTTTTAAAATAGAGGCCAGGCTTTCTTGCCTGACCTCTATGATTTCCTAAACCGAAGCTTCGGATGAAATCGTCACATCTTGCGCCCCGTTCGCTTGCAAGAGCTCTTTCGCATGCTTTGCACGGTCATCATTGATAGCGCGTACAGAAACTAAGACTCCACCTTCTTTCAGGCGGTTTTCATATCTCTTGGCTTCATACTCAGGTATTCCAGCACCCGCTAAAGCGCCAATAATACCCCCAAGGGCTCCACCTGCTCCGATTCCACTCAATGCACCCATGATCGGACCTGCAGCAATAAAGGGTCCGAGGCCCGGAATTGCCAAAGCGCCTATCCCTGCTAAGAGGCCAAGCGTTCCACCGATCAAGCCGCCCGCAGTTGCACCGGTCGCTGCGCCTTCAGGAGCTTTTGTGTTTTTTTCATGTCCCAGGCCGCCCGGCTGGTTCCTTTTGGCATTTACG
>JAJTHR010000098.1 GCA_021298935.1 Parachlamydia sp.
AGCGGCCAACCTGCAGAAAAGCCTCGGCGGAATCGTTCAGCAACTAAACGGATGTCCCGCCCTGCAGGTAAAGACGCTGCATGGCTTGCTGGGAATCAAGCCTTCTTACCATCCCCTCATCGATCCTCCCTTAAGGATTGCAGCTGACTTCATATTAATTGATGAAAGTTCGATGCTTGATGTCAAAATGATGGCCTACTTGTTTCAGGCCATCAGGAAGGGGGCAAGGGTCGTTCTATTAGGGGATCCTTATCAATTGCCCTCCGTGGAAGCGGGCAGCCTTTTTTCCGACCTGATCCGCCTGCAAAACGTATCCTTTCCCTGTACGCAGCTTAAAACGTGCCTGCGGGCAGAACTTGAAGGCATTATCTCCTTTGCCAGCCTGATTAACGCAGGCGATGGCGCGGCCGTCCAAAAAAAACTGGAACAAACCGGCAGCGGCCTTTCCCGCTTGGAGCTTGCGGGTGGGCGTTATCAATGCGAAAAGGCCTTTCTGGAGCATGTGCTTCCCTATTTTCCGAAGCCCACCCTGAATCTTCACAACATCCTTGAGCAATTCAATACCTTTCGCATTTTATCTCCCTTACGCAAAGGTTACTTCGGCGTGGAAGAAATCAATCGTCTGATATGGCAAAAATTAAGCCAGCAGGACAAGCCCGGCTGGCTGCCGGTTCCTATCATGATCACAACTAATGACTACGAGCAGGATTTATTCAATGGCGAGACGGGTGTATTGCTATGCAAATACCCCTATCACAAATACTCCTCTGAAAACTATGCCCTTTTCCCTTCCCGCATCCCGGATGAAGCCCCGCGCCGTTTTTCAGCCTGCCTCCTCCCCTCCTACGAATATGCGTTTTGCATGTCGGTGCATAAGAGCCAGGGAAGCGAGTTTGACCGCGTGATAGTCATGCTGCCGGACGGATCGGAGGTATTTGGCCGAGAAGTCCTCTATACAGCAGTCACCCGTGCCCGCAAACACATTGAAATCTTTGGATCCAACGAAATTATAAAAAAAATTATAAATAAGAAGGGAGGACGTCTTTCAGGCATCCAAGAGCGCCTGCAACAACCCCATCCTGCGGCCAGTTGTTAAATAAATGCCTCACACATAATCAAATATAAAAAAACCAAAATGGCATCCACAAAAATATGTTGTCATTTCGGGCTCTCAGGAATGCCTTTCAATATATGGAGATAGATCATTGTTTTGCGTTGTCGTTGTAGAGTCTGAGCTAGATGCTTTACTTATCCAACAAGAAGCTGGTGATTTAGTTTATTGTATTGCTTTAGGAGGCAGCACAAGGACTCCAGACTTAGAGACACATAAATTACTGCAAAACACGCCACAAATCTTTTTTTGCCCTGATTATTATAAAGCGGGCGCGAAAGCTTGGATTCGTTGGAAGCAGATATTTCCAAATATCAAACGGCTTCTTAATCCATCTGAAAAATCCCCAGGCGACTATTTTCAAAGTGGAGGTAATAATCGAGAATGGCTTAAAAACAACATTAAAATAAATCATAAAGTGGACGTAATATGACTAATACCATTTCCCAAAAATAAAACCATAAAGTTGACTTGTCAGCGCTTCAGATTTAAAAGATCTTTTCGAAGTTGATATCTTTGAATATCAACAAGGAGAGATTTTTTAAAGATGAAGGTGATCACAAGTCAAATTTATGATTTTAATTTCGGGAAATGGTATAAAATTGAAGTTAGATTAACAGCTTTGGAAGTAGCTCAATCAAGGAGGATGCAATGGAACTCAAAAAACGAATTGAAAATTTAGAAAATCTTTATATAGAGAAAGAAATCGATCCTAAGCTTGATGCAGAGCTTACTGATTGGTTTAAGGCAAATCCCAATTACAGTCCCTGTCCTCAGCCAGAAAGTAATAGCATTTCTATGCCAGAACACTTAAGTATTGCTTTTCAATACCGTATAAAGGGTGTATTTATTCAGAAAAAATGTGTTCCTAATTTCTTTAATTTACAGAAGTTTTGGGAAATCATCTACCCATAGCTTGTGTAGAAATAGGTGAGGAGGTTAAAAAGGGAGCAACCAAAAGTAAAAAGATTAAAGGAAATCTTTAATTTCTTTGAAGCATTCTTGTACTTGTTTCCATTTTGGATACTCTCCAAAGCATAATATACGGCATTGTTTTTCAAATTCTTGACCGAGTATTGATGCTAACTGTGCTGAAGGAAATAGTGCCTCACTATTTTGAAAATTCATCTCGTGGGGAGGAATATAGCCTGCACTAAAATGTTCACTGCTAATCTTATCATAATCATTTTTTATTTCTTCATATTCTTCAGATTTTAGCATTTGCAAAACTTCTGGCCGTTTAGCTAGGCAAAACAAATCGTAATAATGTCGAGCATAGCCTCCGATCCCTAAACCAGTTTTTTTAAATGATTCCACTTTGGCATGGATAGCAAACATCTTTTCTACAAAGGTTCGTCGAAAATGTAGAAGCTTCATCTCAAAGACACCTTCGTCTTCGGCTCCAAGGCTTATCCCTTTTTCTTGTAAGAACTGACCCAAGTACGATTGAAGTTTTATCTTTTCAGTGGGTTCTCTACCGCTGGCTGTGCCAATTTCAACAAGTAACCGATTGCGAATGTCTCCTGCTCCTGAAAGTTTTTGCGAATATTCAAAATAATCACATCGACCAAAACCTCCAATAGTACGGCTTTCTTCTTCAATAAATTTTAATCCTGGATATATTTCAATAGCTTGTCTGAGCTTCTTAAGCTCTCAATTGATCGCATTTTTTCCTAAGTGAGGATGGAAAGCTTTTGGATCAAAAAAGATATCAATATCTTCTGAAAACCTTTGAATGAGATTCCAGCCTTTGGATAAGCTTGTACCGCCTTTGAAGATAATTTTATCCCCTGATGTTTGATTGATAATCCTTAAAGCCTCTGTGACAAAATAGTCCTTTTCAATAATGGACTCTCTCATACCTGGGGAATTAGAATATTCTGCAGCATGAATTATCGCTTGCTCAAAGTCTGGGTGTTCAAATAGTTTCATGAGGTTTTGAATCCTTTGCCTGCCATTGTTTGGCGTATTTTAAAGTAATTAGATTTCCAAAATCGAATCTAGAAAGAGGGTTTAAACTTTTTTTCAAAGAGATGAGGATGTCTTTTTGGCTTCCAATTTGTTGGCCTATTGCCCCCAACATAGCTCTGACGCGTGGAGGTTCTGACTCAACAACTCGAATTAAGCGTTCAAACTGATCTTTTTCTCGAAAATGCTCGAGTAATTTTTTGACTGTTTCGTTAGAAGATAATTCGCTGTTTTTCCCTCCATGACGAAGGAAATCTAAAAGAGCAGCATCTTTAGAGGAAAGTGCTTTCCATGATTCAGGCCTTCTGGTGTGTATAATTGTTCCTTTTCCTACAATCAATCGTGGAAGGCTGAGCTTGCTGGTTGCAACTTCGACTTTTGCTGCATTTTGTGTTGTAAATCCTAATAAATTAGCGGCAGCATTTCCCGCAGGAAAAATTCCATCTTTTTGGTTACTTAGCGAACGAATTTGGCTAGGATTCGGCTTACTTTGTCCAAATGCTGTTTGTCTTGAACGATAGTATAATCCCTTGCCTAGCCTTTGGATAACCCCTTGCCGAGTTAAGCGAGATAGTGCTTGGGCAACTGCTGTAAAAGGCATGCCTTCAAAATCGGCAAGTCTCCAAGCTCGTTCTCCACCAGCTTCGATTTGTTTTCGAACGCTTTCCGCTACATTTGTTGGGCTAAGTTTACTTTTTTTAGTCTTTTTCATAGCTCAATTATCGATAAAATCCAATCAACATGTCAAGTTTTTTTGCTGTAAAACTTGACAAATGAGTCAAATAACATATTTTTGGTAGACGGGAAGAATATTAACTTCATGCCGCAATCCTTCCCGGTTCCATTACGATAGCCTTTTCTGGCCTGATTTTTACCCTACGGCTTGCCCCTAACATCTCATCGTCATTCATCACCATCACTTTCTTGGATAAT
>JAJTHR010000200.1 GCA_021298935.1 Parachlamydia sp.
ATTCCTCAAGACGGGTGATTACGGCTTGAGAATTCTCCAATGGATTATCCGATGCGCTTTCCTTCACTTTCAAATCGGGAAAATGTTCTTTAATGACTTCAAGCACATCCTGAATGGAGCGTGCGTGGCCCGTTCCAATATTGACAATGCCATTTTTATTGGAAAGGGCCAGCCTGTAAAGGGCTTCTGCCACATCATCAGCAAAAATAAAATCAAATCGCCCTTCCGTCCCGTAAGCCTGGATGGTTTCATTCCGGATAGCTGAACGGATAAAACGCGAAATCACATCCCTTGATCCGCGGCCATACACTCTAAAAATGCGGCCGGAGATAAAATTGATTTGAGGAAGAAAGTGAGAAAGAAATTGCAATTCCAACTCATGAAAAAATTTAGCCCCTCCACACGTATTTCTAGGACGAGTGGGACTGTCTTCTTCAAGCGGATGGAAATGTCCGCCTAAATAGAGCTGCGGATCGTAAATTAAATAACTTGAGGCAAAGACAACTGTTTTTAATGAAGGTCCAATTTTTAGAAGATCCATTAAGTGATGGCTTAAACGCACATTATGATGAAAATTTTCGGCGTAAAAAGAATAGGTTTCTTCTGATCGCTCAAAGGTGGCAGCTAGATGAAAGAAAATTTCAGGATCAAAATCATTTATCTCTTGGGCACTTAATGTGTTCAAATCACCCTGACGGTATTTGACCTTTCCCATCCACTCTTTGGGACAGCTTTTCAGATCGCCCACCCATACGTCAGCACCCTCTCGAAGTAACAGGTCTGTCAAAGAGGTTCCAATCACCCCGGCCCCCCCGCTAATGAAAACCCGTTTATTTTTCATGCTGCCCTCTCCATTCGTCGATTAAAAACCCATGCAGGATGGAATCCATCAACTGACCTCGCTTATACACGTGCTTCCTTAACACCCCCTCTTTCCGAAAACCAAAATTTTCTAAGATTTCTATATGGTTTTGTCGAAAAGCAAATGTTTCAGTAAACAGGCGTTGCATATCCAAATTGTTGAATGCCAATTGCGAAAGAAGGTTTAAAAATTGCGTAAAATCGCGGCTATAATATTTTTCGTCAGTACGGGAAGTGGAGAGCAAAAAAGAGACCTCTGCTCTTTTGGCCTCCCAATCGACATTGGTCAATCCCCCATAGCCGATGCAAGTGTTTCGGTAAAGAAAGCTTAAAAGGTATTGGCTTGGAAAATCCATCGAAAAAGCGGGCAGGATGAATCTCGTATAATAGTCCCTCTGTTCCTCTTTTGTAATGGCTTTTTTTTGCCTTAAGATTTCCATTTGATCATTACGCCATTGGCGGATCAATTCAATATCCTGTTCTCGTAAATGGACTAATTGGTAATCATTCATGTTCTATTTTTTTGACGACGCGTATGATATAGGGGTCATTTGTAGGAGCCATTTCAAAGCCTAAATGGTTGCAAATTTTTAGCATGCCTTCATTTTCTTCCAAAATGTAAGCTTCGATTTCTTTGATTTTCTCTAATTTAGCAATTTCAATCAATTGTTTGACAAGGGTTGTTCCAAGACCCAGATGTTGAAAGGCATCCACGATGGCCAGCCTAAACTGTGCATAGCGTGTACCGGGAATCTTGGAAAGCCTTCCAATGCCTACAATTTCTTTTTCTTCCTTTATCTCCACTTCGCCGACAATCGCCCATTCTCTGTCGTAATCGCTAAAACAAATTTTTAAAAGGCGGTCGTGCGCCACCCTCTCATCCAGGCGGATGAATTCAAAATAGCGCTGCCTGACACTATTGTCTGATAGCTTATGATGAAAGCGCACCAACAACGGCTCATCTTCGGGTTTGATCGGCCGAAAACAAATGGGCATCCCATTTTTCAGCTGCGTTTCCACAATATAATTGGAAGGGTAGGGGCGAATCGCCAATTTGGGAAGCTGTTTGTCATGCAATGTCAAATCATGCAGCACAATGCGTGCATCGAGTGCAATTAGTCCCTCTTGCCCTGCAAGCAAGGGATTAATATCGCATTCTTTAATCCTTTTATTTTCAACGACCATGTGTGAAAAACGAATTAGAATATCTTCCAGCAGCTCAATGTCAATGCTTTTACGCCCCCTCGTCCCCAAAAGAGCCTGATAAATTTTCGTCTTTTGAATCAGCTGCTTTGCCAAATTGCGCGTCAAAGGAGGAATGCTTAAGGCGCGGTCTTTAAATATTTCAACCAGCTGCCCTCCCATTCCAAATAATATGACGGGACCGAATTGAGGGTCGGTCGAGCTTCCCAGAATCAGTTCGACACCATCTTTTTGCCTGATCATTTTTTGGACGGTAACCCCGTCGAAATAGCGCTCCCCTTTTTTTTCAGCCACATTTTGAAAAATACGCTTAAAGCCCTTTTCGACCTCTTCTTTGCTATGCAGGTTCAAAAGAACACCCCCCACATCAGTTTTGTGGGTAATTTCTTTGGAAAATAACTTTAAAACAACCGGGTAACCAATGGCCTCAGCCTGCAAGGCAGCCTCCTCAGAAGTTTTCGCAATATGGGTCTTGACGATCGGGATTCCATAGAGTTCAACCAATCGTTTGGACTCCACCTCGTCTAACAGGGTGCGCCCCTCTTCTTTTGCCTCTCCGATGATCTCTTGCGCAAATTTGGCAGGACTCCTTTCTTCATCAAGACCGGCCGTTGGAGTTTCATACAGCCATTGCAATTCTCTATGATAATGCCACATTTTGGCAAACGTCTTGGCGGCATCATCCGGATAGGCGAAGACAGGCACGCCGGCCTTGGCAAGCAGCCCGGCCCCTTCCTCGACACTCTTTCCCCCCATCCAACTGGCCAGCAATGGTTTTTTGGATTGTGAAAAATGAGCCGTGCGCCGGGCTGTCTCTTCCGGATTTGTCATATCCTGAGGAGATAGGATGACTAAAATCCCTTCCGTTTCTTCCTCTTCCTGCAAGGCCTCCAACGTTTTTTCATACCGCTCAGGGGTTGCATCGCCTAAAATATCAATCGGATTGCTATGGCTCCAGGCGGCCGGCAAAAAGCTGTCGAGTTTGTCGATAAGGGAGGGACTCAAAGAGCCAAGTTTCGCTTGGTTCAACACGGCAGCATCTGTTGCCAGAACTGCCGGGCCACCTGCATTTGTGACAATCGTCAAACGGGGTCCTTTGGGAAGGGGCTGGCGGGCCAAAACAGAAGCCATGCTGAAAAGCTCGGCAATGCTATCGACGCGCAAAACCCCTATTCTTTCCAAAGCCGCATCAAATACTTCATCGCTGCCCGAAAGCGAGCCCGTGTGGGAAGCCGCCGCAATAGCCGCCGCCTGGCTGCGGCCGGCCTTAATGACAATGATTGGTTTTTCCAGGGCGACTGCGCGTGCCGCCGTCATGAAAGAGCGGGCATCGCCGACTGTTTCCATATAAAGAAGCAGGCTTTTAGTCGACGGATCGTTTCCAAGATAGTCGATCAGGGTTCCCCAATCGACATCCGCCATCGAGCCAATTGATACGAAGGCGCTAAAACCTATTTTTTCTTGAAGGCTCCAATCAAGAACCGCTGTACACATGGCCCCGGACTGGCTGATAAAAGCGATTTGCCCCGGAAGCGCCATCCCCTTGGCAAATGTGGCATTGAGGCCGGCATGGGGATTCATGACTCCAAGACAGTTAGGGCCGATGATTGAAAGGGAGCCCCTGCGGGCAATCTCAATCATTTCATCCTCGAGCTTTTGCCCCTCCGTTCCAAGCTCCTTAAATCCCGCCGAAATGACGATGGCTGTTTTAACGCCTGCCTCCACACATTCTTTTATAATTCCCGGCACTGTGGCTGCCGGAGTGACAATGATCGCCAAATCAATAGCTTCCGGCAGCGACCCGATTGAAGGAAAGCACCGCAACCCTAACACTTGCTCACGTTTTGGATTAACCGGATAAATCCGTCCTTTAAAAGGAGCAGATAATAGGTTAAGGAGCAGAGTGCGTCCGACGGCTCCCTCGGAATCCTTAGCACCAATGACTGCAATTGTTTGCGGTTGAAAGAGAGCATCAAGCCGCTGAGGATAGCGATGGATGTAGTTTTGAAAAGGATCTTTCCTTGAATCCGGCTGCACGTAAATCCTCCCTATCCTGCTTATTTTGTTTCTGATATGTACAGTTTTTTAAATCAAAATGAAATACATTTTTGCACATTAGGAGACCCATGGATACAAAGGATCTCACCGAATTAGCTGAAATCGCCATGCATGAGAAGGGGTTTTGGACGACTTTCTCAAATGAAGCACTCGAGGCAGCCGAGAAACAGCCCTCCTTTTTTACAATGCCTCTTTTTGCTCCTATCAAATTTACTATGCTTTGGTGCACAGCCATGCCAAGCTTAGCTATAACAGCGTCTCCCCCTGGCTGGAGCAAAAGAGCCGTTTGCCTCAAGCCCTGGAAAAAAACCTGAGCTCGCTGAAAACCTTTTTCCCTTTGGAAGCTTTAGATAATCCAAGCAGCAATGCCATAGCTTTTAAGGATATAAAGAAAAAATTTGACTTCAAATTGGCAGCCTATTAACATTTTTTCTTTAACAATTCTTGCTGGTGATGAATGTCTAAAATCGCTTCAATCGAAGACATAATAAAAAAAACAGAAGAACGTATAAAACAATTGGGCATTAGCCCTAAAAAGGAAAAATATAAACATTTGATTTTACAAGAGGCGGAAAAGTACTCATTAACAGAAAATCAAGTGAAAAAACTTGGACAACATATTGGTATTAAATGGATAGCACCTCCTTATTTTGCAATAGCATGGAAACCTTCTTTATGTAAAATTTACATGAGCGTTAAGTATACTAATCCAAATAATCCGCAAGAATTTATTGTGATTATTTCTTCTAAATCATTATTTGGAATTAAATCGATTCTCCATCATACCCCAAATGGCTATCTTGATAAGTCTTGGTTGGCTGTGTTCAGATATTCGACCAGTTACCAGCCAACAGCCCTTACCTCACCATTCTCTAAATCATCAGACAGCCTCTTTGAGCTCCCATGGATTTTTTTCTTTGGCGTCCCAGGGATACATACATTCATGACTAGAGATTCAAATAAATTTTCGTGATCATTACCAAAA
>JAJTHR010000263.1 GCA_021298935.1 Parachlamydia sp.
ATAAATTCAAGAAAATTTTCACGCGCTTCTTTAGATTGAATAATATCTAACAATTTTTCTTTCGTATCAATGTCATAGACTTTTTCATTAACGAAGCCTTCCATGATTTTTTTAGTTTCGTAAAAAGAAAGCTTCGGAATCAGACAATAGCGATCGGGATGCCCTTTGATTTCTGATTCGAGAGCATCTAATTCAGTTTGCGGCTTATCCAAATCAACGTAAATTAAAAATCCTTCCTGACGATCAATATAAAAATCTCTTTCGTCGTCCGATTTGGCAAAAGCCTCCATTAAACGAAGGCAGCGCATGATTAAGGGATTTTGAGCCTCTTCTTTTAATTTAGCAGTCATATGCAATCCTAATGATAAAATTCAATTTTCCATCTCTGAAGGGTTAAAATCAAGTTATTTCGATTTCGCCATTATAAATGAATTGCACGGGCCCTTTCATGACAACTTCTGAAAATTGTCCCCCCTTCCCTTTGAAATCAATTTGCAAGCTTTCACCCGATTCAGTCATGATAGAAAGAGGAGCCTGCAGATTAAATTCATAGCTTGCGGCCAGCGCGACAGCCGTTGCACCGGTGCCGCATGCGAGCGTTTCGCTCTCTACTCCTCTTTCATACGTTCTGATGGCGAACTGGCCGTCTCCCCTTTTTTCGGCAAAAGAAACATTCGTTCCTTTGGGTTGCCAAAAGGAATGAAAGCGGACGTAAGGGCCAAAGCTTTTCAGATTGATTTGAGAGAGGTGCTCGACAAAAAAAACGGCATGGGGCACACCGGTATTTAAACTATGCATCCTATAAGTGCGCTTTTCAATTTCAAAAGGAATATCCCATAGTACATCCTGAGGGTTGCCCATTTCAATGCTAATCGAGGCATTTTCAATCTTCCCTTTTAAAACTCCTTGAGCGGTTTCAATTAAACAGGCGGGGGGGCAGCCACCCTTGGAAAAAAGGGAGTGGATTAGGCAGCGGATCCCATTCCCGCACATTTCGGCTTCGCTTCCATCCGCATTAAATATGCGCATTTTAGCATGGGCTTGAAGGGAGTTTTCAATGATAATGACCCCGTCTGCCCCAATTCCGCGATGGCGGTTGCACAGGCTAGGGATGGGAAAAGGGGGTAAAGGGGACTTCCGGCCATCAAAAATGATAAAATCATTTCCGCAGCCGGCATATTTGGCAAAGGGGATCCTATAGCTCATCAAAGGAGTTGACAACCCCATCTAACAGGCCGAAGTCCATGGCTTCCTTCGCGGTCATCCAGGTATCGCGATCGATCGCTTTTTCAATTGTGGCAAAGTCTTTGCCGGTGGCTTCGACATAGATATCAATCAAGCCGTCGCGAGTTTTAAGCATTTCGCGCGCCTGAATGTCCAGGTCGGTGGCCTGCCCCTTGATTACGCCCGATAGAAGGGGCTGGTGGATCATGATGCGTGAATGGGGAGTAGCAAAGCGTCTCTTAGGTGCCGCGCAGAGGCTTAAAATCGATCCCATTGAAGCGGCTAATCCCGTCACAAGCGTTGTCACAGGCGAGGAGATCATTTTGACCTGATCCCAGATGGCAAATCCAGAATCGACGGCTCCGCCTGGACTGTTAATGACGAGAAGAATGGGTTTACCCGGTTCAGAAATTTCTAAATACCAAAGCTTTTTGATGATGTCGGATGCCAAGTTGCCATCCACGCCATCGCAAATAAACAAGCGGCGTTTCTCTAAAAGAGCCTGTTCAATGCGGTCCGCCATTCTGGAGGGTTGTTTTTCTTTATCGGTTCTGGCCATGAATTTCTCTCCTCGAGTCAATAACTGTAATATTGATTTATTTTAATTTTTTTGACTTCTTTTTCAAGCAATAATTTCTGGATAGAGGGGGAAGCGGCCTAATAATTGAAGCACCCTGTGCCTCGCTTGATCAAGAATAGCCGGGTTGGTGATCACCGAGGCCTTGCTCGGCTGCCCCGTTTTTTGAACGGTTCCAGGTTGGCTATTGGAAAGAACTTCCGTAATGATTTCACACACCTCGGCCATTTCATCATTGCCCATTCCAAGTGTAGTGAGTGCCGGCGTGCCAAGGCGAATGCCTGAGGTATACCAGGGTCCATTGATATCGTTGGGGATGGCATTGCGGTTGATTGTAACAAAGGCTTCACGCAAGGCTATTTCAGCCTGTCTGCCGGTCAAACCAAATTTTGAAATATCAACCACCACTAAGTGGTTTTCCGTTCCCCCTGTCACAAGGCGGATCCCTTTTTTGATGAAGCACTCAGCTAGAAATTGAGCGTTGTCTACAATTTTTTGGGCATATGTTTTAAATGAATAGGTATTGGCTTCCTTAAAGGCAATCGCTTTGGCAGCCATCACATGAGGCAAGGGGCCGCCTAATACAGAAGGGCATCCTTTGTTGACCGCTTCAGCCAATTCTTTTTTGCATAAGATGATACCGCCCCTTGGGCCCCTGAGCGTTTTATGCGTTGTCGAAGTCACGATATGGGCGTGTGGAATAGGATCATAATCCCCCTGAAAAACTTTTCCTGCGACGAGCCCTGAGAAATGAGCCATATCGACAAAAAGGACAGCTCCTACCGAATCGGCAATTTCACGAAATTTCGCAAAATTCAAGCGGCAGGGGTGGGCGGAATAGCCGGCCATCAAAATAAGGGGTTTCTCTGCTTTTACTTGGGCAGAAAGCGCCGCATAGTCGATTCGTTCGTTTTTTGGATCTACGTCGTACAGGACTGCTTTCATCATTTTGGAAGATACATTGTGCCTATAGCCATGCGTCAAATGCCCCCCTGAATTCAGAGACATCCCCATCAATTTTTGGTTGACCATGAGCTGCCGCACTTGCTCATATTCTTCGGAAGTTAGTTCATCGAGGGTTTTTTTTCCTAAACGTTCAATTTCCGGTGTTTGAATCCTATGCATTAAGATGGCCCACAAGGCAACCAGGTTGGCATCAGCTCCCGAATGGGGCTGGACATAGGCATGCTCGCAGCCAAAAAGTTGAATGAGTTCTTGCTGTGCAGCTTCTTCAACAGCATCGACGTTATCGCAACCTGCATAAAAACGATGCCTTGGATATCCTTCTGCATATTTGTCAGTAAGGAGATTTCCCATTGCCAGCTGGACAGCCAATGATGAAAAATTTTCTGAAGCAATAAGTTTTAAATGCGTTCTTTCATCCCTAAGCTCTTTTAGGATACTGGCAGCAATGGCCGGATGAACGGTTTCAATGTGATCCAAAGCAGCGAGATACGCGACAGCAGCGCTGCTTCGCTTTGAATTAGGCTGGTTATTCAAGTAGTTGTCTAATCGGCTCATCGTGCGCTCGCTTATGTAATCCAGGGACATTTATTTTGAACGACGACGAGCTTTTTAGCAAGTTTTAAAAATAGGGAGTCACAGTCACGGCAGCACCTGAATTAATCAAATGGTTTTCCCCTTTTTCATAAATCTGATCATTCAAAAGGACTTTAAATTCACACTGGGATAGAACCTCTTCAGTCTCCCATGTCCACTCATCTGCCTTTATATTGATAAGGGGCAATCCTTTTTCCCAAGTTAAATGAGCCCCTTTCCCTCGTATGAAAAGTTGATTCCCAAAGCCGACATCGACTTTCACAGTAATACGAGTTTTTTGATGAACATGTCTATGGAGGGGAGTATAACCGTTTAATGGCTCTTCCCACTTTTGAAGTTTCTCCCGCTTTGCAGGTTGTCTCGCCGGCACTTTGGCTAAAGAAAAAACTTCTTCGGCGGAAGGAGGCTTCGGTGGTTTATTTGCTTTAGGCTGATTTTTTAAAGAATTTTTTCTAGATAACACGGCCAAACCTCCTATTGGGATGTTATTTTTACTATTGCATTAAAGAATCCCTGTCAACCAAATTTTTTTAGAACCTAGGATTTTTATTGAATTTTAACTCCAAATAAGTTATTCTGACTCAGTTAAAAAGAAGATAATTCTTAAAGGAACAACTATGCTAGATGCCCTAAAAGTAATTTTAGAGATTCAGGAATTGGATATGAAAATGATCCAATTAATGCTTTTAAAAAGACAAAGGCAGAAAGAACTCGAGCATATCAATAATGATAAGCAGCTTCTGCATAAACGGGTTGAGGACAAGCAAACCGAAATTTTAGAAGCAAAGAAAATGATCCGCCTAATAGAGGGGGAGCATAGTGAGGTTTTGGCAAAAATTAAAAAATTTGAATCTCAGCAGAGCGCGATCAAAAAAGTCGACGAGTACAATGCAATTACTCATGAAATTTCATCAGCTGATCGTGAGCGCCTGACAAAAGAGCAGCGCTTAAGCGACTTGTATGACAAATTGTCGGCTGAAGAGGATTTATTAAAAAGCTTGCAGGAAAATGAAGGCTCATTGACTGAGAATTCAAAAATGCTTGAGTCTGAGATTCAGGAAAGCATTCAGCAGATCAATGAAGAAGGACGCGTTTTGAAAACAGAGCGCGATGAATTGGTCGCTAAGGCCGAGCCTGACGTCTTTCAAATCTATGAAAGGCTCTTACGCAATAAAAAAGATCGCGTTGTGGTTCCTCTCGAGAACCGTTGCTGCAGCGGATGCCATATTATGTTGACTGCTCAGCATGAAAACCTGGTCCGAAAAGGGGAGCGTCTCGTCTTTTGCGAACATTGTTCGCGCATTCACTATTGGCAGGAAAGCAAAGCATTGGAAGATACTGTCGTCGCTACAAAACAGCGTCGTCGTAGAACGACAAAAATGGTATAATTTTATCTGGGAGGAGAGGGCATCGCTTTCGAAAGAAAGAGGAAAGTCTGGACTTCATAGGAGAGGATACCAGTGAAAGACTGGGGGCCGTAAGGCTACGGAAAGTGCAACAGAAAATATTCCGCTGCCAGGGTAACCTGGCAGACAGGGTGAAATGCTGGCTTTAGGAGCCAAGCCTGATCTGAGGAGACTCTAGACAGTGGCAAACCCTATCCGAAGCAAGGTCGAACAGGGCTTTATTCCCTTCTCCGGGGAGCCCTTAAGAGCCGCTTGAGGAAGCTGGCAACAGCTTCCCTAGACGAATGATGCCTCGCTAGTTTCGACTAGCCGACAAAATCCGGCTTAAAATCCTCCCAGATTTTTGTTTTAATTACTCACCTGAAAAATTCAACACGAAGGCTTAAAGAAACAAAGATGTACTTCTTTGCTGTCTTTGTGCCTTTGTTTGTCCGATTATGGAAGATAAAGAATCGCGAGGTCTCAAACGTTTTTGCGGTTAATTCCTTCAAAAAATTCACGACGTAAATTGGCGTCAGAGTTAAAAGTTCCTCTCAACACATTTGTTATAGTATGGTTGCACTCGTCCTGAATGCCTCTTACTGCCACACAGGCATGTTGAGCAGTAATGGAAACAGCCACATCATCTAATTCCAATAAGATGGCAAGGGCGTCGGCAATCTGCGCTGTCAGCCTCTCTTGCAGCTGTGGCCTTTTAGCAAAATAGCGCACGATGCGCGGAATTTTAGACAGCCCGATCAATTTTTCCGCTGGAACATAGGCCACATACGCATAGCCTGTCATCGGAATGAAATGATGTTCGCAAAAGCTTGAGAATCCCACACGCACAAACACCATATTTGCTTTATGCTCATGATGGATCTCATCCTTAAAGAAGCTGATCGATGGAAAAGCGTCCAATTCCAAGCCTGAAAAGATTTCATTCACATACATTTTTGCTATTCTTTCAGGGGTCATGGCGAGCGAATCATTAGTCACATCCAAACCAAGCGTGGTTAGAATTTCCCTAAAATGATGGGTAATTTTTTCAATTTTTTCATCTTTGGATAAAGGCTGGCCTTTAAGCAAAGGCGAGGGAAAATGGGTAATTGCTGGGTTAGTTTTTTTCATGTTGAACCAAATTTTTTTTGCCTGGCGATCTCCCCGGCAGCGATGGCGAAAGCATTGGCGACATTGAGGGAATTTTTTCTGCCTCTAAGGGGTATTTCAACCCATTCATCTGCTAAATGAAGCGTTTCATCCGAACAGCCATACTCCTCATTGCCTACCACGAGGGTAAATGAGGAGGGGAACGAAAAATCATAGAGATTGTGCGCACCGGTTGCCGTTTCAAGCGCGATGATCGGTTTCTTTAACTGACTTAATGGGATCTCCTTAAAGCAGGACACCCATTGGTC
>JAJTHR010000231.1 GCA_021298935.1 Parachlamydia sp.
AAATTTTTGGCGGCGAGATTTTATGTCCCAGTGCATTGCGGAGATCGCAGCAAACTTGGATAAGTTAGCAAGATCGAGCAATGAGCTGGGACGCAAAAGATGCCGATGAAAAATTTAAAGACCTATCCGCGCGTGGTATAATCTGCCAATTGGATACGAGCCTTTTTGTTCCCAAGAGAAGCAGCTTTTTCCAATAATAAACGGGCTTTAAAGAGATCATGTTCTTTTCCCTCTTTTCCTTTTAAATGGTGCCGTGCAAGTTGGAGGATAGCTTCCGCATTCTCGGTTGTTTCAAAAGGATCATTTAAACGCTTTTTTTTTATTTGCTGAAAGATCTGCTTCTTCAAGCTTTCTTTTATTATTACACTCATCTTGTCTTACTAGATTTAAATTAAAATTCATTTTTTTTACTTTTATTGTTAAATTTGTATTAAATACAATGAAATTTCAATTTTTTTTGCAATAAAATGTTTATAATAAATATTATTTCGATTAAATAGAACCTCATGGTATTAAAGTCTAAAAGGATCGTCAATTGCTTGCTGAAAAGGAAATTTTTAAAAAAATAAAGCGCATTCAAATTGCTGTCACACGGGATGTGAATGATTTATTTGCAGGCATGTATCGCTCTGCCTTTAAAGGGAGAGGGCTGGAATTTGAAGAGGTGCGGGAATACCAGCCGGGTGACGACATCCGTTCCATTGACTGGAATGTGACTGCCAAGCTGCAGCACCCTTACGTCAAAATTTTCAGGGAAGAAAGGGAGCTGACGGTCATGCTGCTAGTCGATGTCTCTGCCTCTTCCCTCTATAGCCACACCTCCGTCACTAAAAGTGAATGGATGGCGGAAATGGCGGCTTTGCTTGCTTTTTCCGCCATTAAAAATAATGATAAAGTGGGTCTTCTCTTGTTTACCGACCATGTGGAACTTTACATCCAGCCTAAGAAAGGCTTAAGGCATGTTTTGCGAGTCATTCGGGAGCTGCTCTATTTTAAACCGAAGCATACAGGCACAGATATTAGGCAGGCACTCAATTTCTTAGGTCAGGTTCAAAAAAAGAGGGCCATTTGTTTTATCATTTCTGATTTTTTGGCAACTCCGTTTGAACTTGAAATGAAAATTGCAGCAAAGCGGCATGAAATGATCGCCATCCAACTGTACGATAGCTATGAAAGAGATTTCCCTTCTAATGGCCTTATCCGCTTAGAAGATTTGGAAACAGGGGAAGAGATCCTGGCAGACTCTTCTGCTACCTCTGAAAATTACCGCAGACAAGGTTTTGACGCTGCCCGGTTACTCAAACAGACAGTTAAAAAGGCGGGGGCTTCGCTGATTTCAATTTCTACTGGAGAGTCCTACAGCGAAGCGCTTTTCCGTTTTTTTCGACAAAGAGAAAAGCGATGAGAGGTGTTCTAATTTTGCTTTTTTATTTTTTAAGCATCAGCCAAGTGGGCGCCCAGGAAAATGAATCCGCACAGCCCCTTTTAAACCCTCAACTGCTTCCTATTGCCCCTCTTTTACAGCTGGAACCACAATATCCGCTACAATTAAGCAAAGCAAATCGCGAGCGCCTTTACGGACCCTCGGCACTCGCCCTGGAAGCCGAAAAGAATCAACATTTATTTAAAAGACGCACTCTTCCTTGGGCGCTATTACTAAGTGTGTCGACACTCGGGCTTTTGCTCTGGGGTAGTGTCAAATTTTATCGGAGAAAACAAGCGGCCTTTCAGCCGCAAGCGACGCCCCGCGAACGAGCCTTAAAGGCATTAGAGTCAGTTACAATAAATGAGGATATGAAAAGCCGTTATAGCCACTTGAAAAATACGATTCTCTCATTCCTCGAAGAAAGCTCACAGCTTCCTTTAAAACCTTTGACACCATCAGAATTGAGCCTAAAAGAAGAAATCCGGCCGCTCGCCATTGAACTATTGAAGCGGTCCGATCAAATTCTCTACTCAAATCAGGAACCCCAACCTTCTGAATGGCCCGAAGATCTGGAAAAGACCAGGCAGCTGATCTCTACATGGGAGGCGTCGGAGAATAAGATATCTTAAATTGCACAAAACCCGCCTGCTCGTCCCCCTCATGCAAATGAAATGCAGGCGGTTGATCGACATTGAAAGATGGTATACCGCGCGCGGGTAGGTTCTTAAATTTTTGGCGGCGAGATTTTATGTCTCAGTACATTGCGGAGATCGCAGCAAACTTGGATAAGTTTGCAAGATCGAGCAATGAGCTGGGACGCAAAAGATGCCGATGAAAAATTTAAAGACCTATCCGCGCGTGGTATAATCCTAGGGAGGACTGATCGGTTGTTACTTTCTTATAGCCGGCATAGTAGGTTTCCACCACAATTTTATACTCAATGTAATTCTTGACGGGGATATTGACTAATACCATTTCCCAAAAATAAAACCATAAAGTTGACTTGTCAGCGCTTCAGGTTTAAAAGATCTTTTCGAAGTTGATATCTTTGAATATCAACAAGGAGAGATCTTTTAAAGATGAAGGTGATCACAAGTCAAATTTATGATTTTAATTTCGGGAAATGGTA
>JAJTHR010000259.1 GCA_021298935.1 Parachlamydia sp.
ACAGTGGAATAAAATAGGTGTCAAGGCCCATCATGGCTTTACTGTTCCCCTCTTTAGCATTCATACTGCGCAATCATCAGGAATTGGAGAATACACTGATTTAATTCCTTTGATCGATTGGTGTAAATCTGTGCAGTTTGACCTGATACAGCTCTTGCCCTTAAATGATACGGGACTTGGCACAAGCCCTTATAGCTCCATATCTGCCTTTGCACTCAATCCCTTGTATATTGGACTGCATGCGCTCCCCTTTCTTGATCGCTTTCCGGTTCTGGAAGAAGAGCTCAAGGCATTGCCAAAACTGACAAGCCAGACACGTGTCGATTATGCAACTGTCCGTGAAAATAAAGAGAGATTTTTAAGCCATTATATCAAAGAAGCGAAAGAGCTCTTGTTATCAAGCCACTCTTACCGTACTTTTGAACAAAATTCTTTCTGGCTAAAGGGATATGCCGCGTTTAAGACTGTCAAGCAAAAATTCCAATGGTCCAATTGGGAAGCATGGCCAACTGAATACCTTCACCCCACCCCCGCATTGATAGAAAAAATTTCAGGCGAGCACAGTGAAGAAATTGAATCGCATTGCCTTCTCCAATTCTTGTGCGCTCAGCAGCTGCATGAGGCCAAGGAACATGCCAATAAAGTTGATGTTCTCATCATGGGTGACATTCCCATATTGATTGACCGGGATAGTGCAGACGTTTGGCAGCATCCGGAAATTTTTGATATGAATTTTTCGGCCGGTTCCCCCCCCGATTTCTACTCGCAAGAGGGACAGGATTGGGGAATGCCTATTTATAACTGGGATGAGATGGGCTCCAATCACTACCGTTGGTGGAAAGACCGCATTAACCTGGCCGATCGCTATTACCATCTCTACAGGCTGGATCATATTTTAGGGTTTTATCGCTTTTGGTCCATTCAAAAGGGTAAAACAGCCAAAGAGGGCATTCATATCCCTCAAGATCGATCAAAATGGATCGATCAAGGGCAGCGCCTACTATTAACACTCATGGAAGAGTCCCTGATGCTTCCCATTGCAGAAGACTTAGGCGACATTTCGGACGAGGTCCGGGCCTCTCTCAATGCCTTAGGCATTTCCGGCACTCGTGTCATGCGCTGGGAAAGGAAGTGGAAAGAAGACAGCTCGTTCATTCCCATTGATCATTATCAGCCGCATAGCATGACCACTGTTTCGACACATGATTCGGAAACATTGCAGCAGTGGTGGCGCAACTACCCGCTTGAAGCGCAAATCTTGGCCCAATCAAAAGGATGGTCTTATCAGTCCCATTTAAGTCGAGAGAATCACCAGGCTCTTTTATGGGACAGCCATCATACAAGCAGCCTGTTTCATATCAATCTTTTGCAAGAGTATTTATCTTTGCTTCCTGGACTCAGCTGGGGTGTGGATGAAGAAAGAATCAATATACCCGGCGTAATATCCGATAATAACTGGACTTTCCGCTTAAGGCCAAACATAGAGACTTTGGCGGCAAATCAAACACTGCGTCATTTAATGCAGAATCTTGTAATATAAACGCTATGATCCCAAAGTCCCTCCCTCTTTTTATAAGCTTCCTCTTCTCCTTTGCTGCATGCGCATCTGTGTCAGACCAAAAATTATCGATGCTTTACAATGGTTTGAATCCTCAATCGCTTGCGCATCATTTAGCTTTTTATGAACTCTATCCCACTAGCGCCCAGGGTAAAAAAGCATTAGCGGATGCCTGGTCGCTAATGCTTGGTCCGGCTCAATCATCCGCCATAAATCTTCCTTTGATTCAGTCTTCTGAAGTGTTAAAAGGGCTCATGGAGCTAGTTAATAAACATCCGAACCCCTCGATTCCCTATAATAAAAGCGTGGCAAACGATCTGGCTCCACTCAGCCAGCTGCTCCCCCATTCTATCCTCTTAGGTCACCATGTGTGGACGGAAGAGGAGGTTCTTAATCTACCTCTCGATCAGATAGACCTGAGCCGGGCGCTGTTTATCAGTCAGTTTGAAGGGGATCGAGAAAAAATTCTTTACTATGAAGCTTTAATTGATCTCATGGCATTGCAAATTCGCAACTGCCTCTCTAATAATGCCAGTGCAAATGAAAAAATCAGGATCATCAATCGGCATGTTTTCGACGAATGGGGATTTCGCTTTCCCCCCCACTCCCTTTTTCATAAAGCAATCGACCAGTACACCTTCCTTCCTTCCGTGATCGATGCACGCAGAGGCGTCTGCTTGGGTGTTTCCATTCTTTACATTTGTCTGGCACAACGACTCAAACTTGAATTGGAAATGGTCACACCGCCCGGACACATTTATGTCCGCTGCCGGACACCTGAAGGAATCATCAATATCGAGACGACTGCCAGGGGAATCCATCTGGATTGCGACCATTATTTAGACGTCAATACCCTCGAGCTGCAGGAAAGGACAATTAAAGAGGTCGTCGGGTTGGCCCATTTTAATCAAGCCTCCCTCTATTTGCAAGAAGAGCGCTATGAGGAAGCCTGTCAAACCTATAAAAAATGCCTCCCCTATTTGCGCGGAGATCCTTTATTAAAAGAATTTTATGCCTTTACACTTATATCCACTGGACATGAGGAAGAAGGAAAAAAATTGCTCAAAGAAATTGCGAGCCATATTCCTTCCCATGCTGTCAAAGGCTCTACCCTTCCTGAAGACTTTTTGGCCGGGCATGCTCCCATTGAAGGAATTCAAAGCTTGTTTGTGCATACCGAAGAGGGGCGTGAATTTCTGCTGGAGCGAAAAAGTAGCCTAGTTGCCTTATTGCAAAGCCACCCTTTATTTAAAGCAGGCTGGCTGCAACTTGCCATGCTTTGGGTTAAGCTGCACAGAGGGGGTGAAGCCTTAAAAGCACTCAGGCACTATACTCAGCTAGCTCCAAATGACCCGGAAGGGCATTTTTATTCTGCCCTTTTATCAATGGAGCGGCATGATTACAAAGCGGCATGGACTCATTTAAAAACCGTTGAACAGTTATTAGCAAATTGCGGATATGCCTGCAAAAAAGTAAAAGATTTGAGAAAACAACTTACCAAGCAATCACCAGAGGAGAAATCATGAAAATTTATACGCGAACAGGAGACCAGGGAACCACCTCATTATTTTCAGGCCAGCGAGTGAATAAGAATGATCCTTTTATTGAAGCATTGGGAAGTGTGGATGAAAGCAATTCAAGCATTGGAATGGCCGTCGCACTATTGCCTTGGGAAGATCAATTTAGTGAAACAAGGCTAAGGCTTGAAAACATCCAACATACTTTATTTGACATAGGAGCCGCGCTGGCCACTCCCCGCAGCTGCGGACAAGAAAAAAAATTGCATAAAACCCGTTTTGATCAAGAAGCCATCGACCAACTCGAGCAGTGGATCGATCAAACAGAAGCAAAGGTTCCTCCCCTAACCCATTTCATCTTGCCGGGAGGGCATCCGGTTGGTGCAGCCTTGCATGTAGCAAGAAGCACAGTCAGGCGGGCCGAGTGTTTAGCGCTCCCTCTTTACCAAAAAGAAGAAATCACCAACGATGTATTAATTTATTTAAACCGCTTATCCGATTATCTTTTTGTTTTATCGCGCCATATCAACCATCTTTTAAATAGTCCTGAAACAACTTGGGCGCCGCATAAGGTTAGTACCAAACCATGAATTTATACCATTTCCCAAAAATAAAACCATAAAGTTGATTTGTCAGCGCTTCAGATTTAAAAGATCTTTTCGAAGTTGATATCTTTGAATATCAACAAGGAGAGATCTTTTAAAGATGAAGGTGATCACAAGTCAAATTTA
>JAJTHR010000029.1 GCA_021298935.1 Parachlamydia sp.
AAATTTTTGGCGGCGAGATTTTATGTCCCAGTGCATTGCGGAGATCGCAGCAAACTTGGATAAGTTAGCAAGATCGAGCAATGAGCTGGGACGCAAAAGATGCCGATGAAAAATTTAAAGACCTATCCGCGCGTGGTATAACGCCTATTCTTTCAAAAGAAGCTCTGGAGTGTTCAATCCAATAACACAATACAGTTGGCCTGCCTTTAAACGTCGTTTTCAAATTTAACCACACTTTTTGCTCGGGCGCTAAGTAATCGGTGATGTGACAGTGAAGATCGGAGGGAAGCTGAAGGAGAGCACTCGGAGTGTGAATGCTGACAAAGTTTTTTAAAATTCTAATTTGTCTTTTCTGGGCTCTTTTATGCGTTAATTTTTCCAATTGTTGCAATTGGTTAAATAATTGAAAGTTATTAATTATATTATCTTCACCATTTTGAATAATCGTTGATTTAAAATAAATACAACCTTGCACGATTGTTTCAAAATCAATTCTTTTATTCAAATGATGATGTTCATCTATTCCTAAATGAATAAATTCTACTAGGCGGTTGTACCTGTCAGTGGTCGAATATTTTTTTATATGATTGGATTCATCGGATAATTTTAATCTTTTAGCTGGAGGTGTTAAGGAATCGATCTGAACATTCATAGCTATTTGATTTAAAAAAATAAAAGCTTGCCATCTTATCCAATATTTTTTTATCTGGCAAGTAAGAGGTCTATATGCTGGAAGAAGGGCGCAACCGCACAGTCATTGTCAATGTTACACCACTGATTGATGAGGGACGCTACCCCATCAAAAGAGTCACCGGAGAAAAAGTCTTTGTCTCAGCCGACATCTTTGCCGATGGACATGGCCAACTTGCAGCTTATTTGTTATTCAGGCGCATGAACCAATCGGCTTGGGAGAAGCAAGCTATGTCGCCTCTTGGGAACGACCGATGGGGCGGCCATTTTACCGTCCATTCCATTGGAGAGTACGAATACACGATTATTGCATGGATCGATCGGTTTAAAAGCTGGCAGCACGATTTCCAAAAAAATAGGGATAATCAAGAGGATCGGCAAATTGGCATCAACATGCTTAAAGAGTTAGAAAGAAGCGCTGAACTGGAAGAGTGGCTGCTAGCGATCGCCCGGGCTGATCAGGAAGAATCGATCAGGCTGCTTTTGGATCCCCTTTTACACTCTCTTATCCGTTGCCACCCCTTAAATCAACGCTTTATCACTGAATTAGATAAAAATTTAAAAGTCATTGTCGATCCAAAACTTGCCCAGTTCAGCGCCTGGTACGAAATGTTTCCGCGATCGGCGGGCATTGAGAGCAAGCATGGGACCTTTAAGGATTGTGCAAGGCTCCTCTCCACCATTGCCGGCATGGGATTTGATATTCTCTATTTACCTCCCATTCATCCCATTGGGCACACAAAGCGTAAGGGTAAAAATAATCAACTCATGGCATTGGATTCCGATCCTGGAAGCCCCTGGGCAATCGGCAGCCATGAAGGGGGCCATTATGCCACTCACCCTTGCTTGGGAACTCTTCAGGATTTCAAGAACCTTGTAGCCCAGGCAAAAGAGTGCGGCATTGCCATCGCGATCGACCTGGCTTACCAATGCTCACCCGACCATCCCTATATTCAGGAACATCCGGAATGGTTTTCTTGGCGCCCTGATGGATCTATCCAGTATGCAGAGAATCCCCCCAAAAAATATGAAGACATTGTCCCGTTTAATTTCGAATGCAGCAATTGGAAAGAGCTGTGGCACGAGCTAAGGGACATTGTCTATTACTGGATCAATCAAGGTGTGACTGTTTTCCGCGTCGATAACCCGCACACAAAACCGTTTCCCTTTTGGGAGTGGCTGATTGAGACGGTCAAGCAAGCACATCCGGAAATCATCTTCCTTTCAGAAGCTTTTACACGTCCAAAAGTGATGCTCCACCTGGCAAAAATCGGTTTTACGCAGTCTTACACCTACTTCACATGGCGCCATACAAAAAAAGAACTGACAGATTATGTCGTTGAGTTGACTAAAACCCCTTTAAAGGAATTTTTCCGCCCGAATTTCTGGCCAAACACCCCCGATATTCTGCCAAAAGAGCTTCAGTCGGGCGGAAAAGAGATGTTTATGGTGCGCTTTATTCTTGCCGCCACCCTCTCATCTAATTACGGGCTGTATGGCCCTCCCTTCGAGCTGATGATCGCCCGGGCGATCGAAGGGACGGAAGAATACCTGGACGCCGAAAAGTACGAAAGCCATGCCTGGACGCGCAGGGAACAGTCGCTTGAACATTTGATCACCCGTTTAAATGCGATACGCAAAAAAAATCCGGCCCTTCAAATCACTCAGAACATTGAATTTCACGAAACAGACAATGAACATCTTCTTTTTTATAGCAAAATCATTCCCCAACCCTTCAATGCCCTCCTGATTGCCGTTAACTTGAAGCCTGCTGAAACACTACGGGAGACCCTACGTCTTCCCTTGCAAAATCTCGGTCTTCATCCAAACAGTCCCTATTTACTGCATGAGCTGCTCACAGACAGGAAAATGAATGGAAAAGGGGAAGCACTGACGCTGACTCTTGAACCTGGAATGCCTGCTGCTCTTTTTAAAATTAAAAGGGGTTCTTAGATGCAATCTGAACCTCTTTGGTTTAAGCAGGCCGTCATATATCAGCTCCACATTAAAGCCTTTTTTGATGCAACCCAAGATGGCACTGGCGATTTGAAAGGATTGCTTCATAAATTGGACTATCTGGATGATTTAGGAGTCACCGCCATTTGGCTGCTCCCCTTTTTTCCCTCACCCCTGAAGGATGATGGTTATGACATTTCCAATTATTTTGATGTCCATCCGCTCTACGGCTCGCTTGGCGATTTCAAAAAATTGATTAAAGCAGCCCATGCACGCAATATCAAAGTCATCACCGAGCTTGTTATTAACCATACCTCCGATCAACACCCGTGGTTTCAAAAGGCCCGCAGGGCAAAGAAGGGGTCTGCCGCGCGCAATTTCTATGTCTGGAGCGATGAGGCGGACAAGTACCTGGAAGCCAGAATTATCTTTGAAGATTTTGAAAAGAGCAATTGGACCTGGGATCCCCTCGCCAATGCCTATTTTTGGCACCGCTTTTATTCCCATCAACCCGACCTCAATTTTGAGAGCCTCCATGTGCAGAAAGAAATCACACGGGCGCTTGATTTTTGGTTTGACTTAGGGGTCGATGGCTTGCGTTTAGATGCTGTCCCCTATCTGTTTGAGGAAGACGGTACTAATTGCGAAAATCTAGAAACGACGCATCAGTACATCAAAAAGCTGCGGCGCCATATAGACAGCAAATACCCTGGGCGTATCCTGATTGCCGAAGCCAATCAATGGCCGGAAGATGCCGTCAACTATTTTGGTTCAGGCGATGAATGCCACATGGCCTTCCATTTTCCGTTGATGCCCCGCCTATTCATGGCCGTGCAAATGGAGGACAGCTTTCCGATCGTTGATATCTTAGAGCAAACCCCCTCCCTTCCCGCAGCCAGCCAATGGGCTCTTTTCTTACGCAACCACGATGAACTGACGTTGGAAATGGTCTCTGATGACGAAAGGGACTACATGTACCGCATTTATGCCAAAGATCCCCAAGCCAAAATTAATTTGGGAATCCGCAGACGTCTGGCTCCCCTGCTGGACAATGACCGCGCAAAAATAGAATTGATGAACATCCTTCTTTTTTCCCTTCCCGGCACCCCTGTGATCTATTATGGTGATGAAATCGGAATGGGTGACAATTACTTTCTCGGAGACCGCAACGGTGTCCGCACCCCAATGCAATGGAATGCCAATCGCAATGGAGGGTTCTCTGAAGCCCATCCGCAACAGCTTTATTTGCCCCTCATCATTGACCCGCTTTATTCAAAAGAGGTGGTCAATGTGGAAAATCAGGTAAATAACCCCTCCTCTTTGCGCTCCTGGATAAAAAACATGATCGCGATACGTAAAAACCATCCGGCCTTTGGAGAAGGAGAGCTGGAATTTATTCCCACAGACAACTTCAAAGTCCTGGCTTTTATCCGCACACATCATGACGAAACTTTGCTGATTGTCATCAATCTCTCTAGATTTCCAGAAGCGGCCGAACTGAATTTATCCAAGTATAACGGCTACGTTCCTTATGAGCTTTTGCATCACAATCCCTTTCCTCCCATCAAACAAACAAACTATGCCCTTACACTTGGACCCCGTGGTTTTTATTGGCTAGGCCTTTCTACCCATCCCATTGGCAGCATGGAAGACACCTGTCAGATCCTTGAATTGGGCGCTCATTGGGAAACTCTTTTTGAAGAACCTCATCTTAACTTTTTGCTCGAAAAAGTCCTCCCCCGTTTTTTACAGAACAGCCGCTGGTTCCGGAGCAAGACATGGGCAATTGAGGCAGTCGAGCTGATCAGCAGAGTGAGGATTGACCCTACAGAGCTGTGCTTGATCGCTGTCCATTACTCTCATTACGATCTGGTTGAAAACTATTGCCTGTTTTTATCCTTCCTCCCTCAGGAAAAGCTGGACGATTTCAAGACGGCACATCCCGAAGGCATTATTGCCTATCTGAAAATGAAGGACCATGCAGGCGCTCTGATTGAAGGAGTGCAGATGGAGAGTTTGCGTAAAAAACTTTTGCAGTCTTTTATCAAAGGAAAAAAAATTAAGTTTCAGGATCAAGAGCTTCATTTTATGGCAGGAAAGGAGCTTGAAAGGGAGCAAATAAAGAAAGCTTTGTCCCACCCCTCCGTTGCCTTAAAAAGCGAGCAAAGCAATACAGCTGTCATTTATGACCACAAGTTTTTTCTTAAGATATTCAGAAAAATTGAAGAGGGCATCCATCCGGATGATGAGATGGAGCGCTATCTAACCGAAAAGGCCCACTTTCCAAATATTGCAAAGTTTTGCGGTAAAATTGAATGGCATCGACCCGATCATTCCCCTGCCTGCCTCGCACTTTTAGAGACAGTTGTAGCGAATCAAGGGGACGGCTGGCTGCTCGCGATTCATACCCTTTCTCAGTTTTATGATTTGCTATTTTCAAGAGGGCCCCCTGATGACTTGGGCAAACCGATTGAAGAGCTGGTCAACGGACAGTTCATTGAAGCAATTGGCCTGCTGGGGAAAAGAACGGCCGAGCTGCATCTGGCGCTTGCAAATGCCAAAGATGAACCCCAATTTATTCCGGAAAAATTTACCCTTCTGTATCAACGCTCTGTCTATCAAGGAATGCGTAGCCGCTTAAAAAAAGTGTTCCACCTCCTCAATAAAATGAAGGATCAAAATGAGAAATTGGTGGGGGTGGCTGAAAAAGTCCTTGAAAAAGAGGCTGAAATTCTCGATTTCTTTTTCCAAAAAATGCAAACAAAATTTGGCATTTATAGAATACGCATTCATGGAGATTACCACTTAGGCCAAGTCCTCTTTACAGGGAAGGATTTTTATATCGTCGATTTTGAAGGGGAACCGATGGCTTCCTTAAGCGCCCGGCTTCTGAAGCGTTCAGCCTTGCAGGATGCGGCCGGGATGCTTCGTTCTTTCCACTATGCAGCCCACTATGCACTGGCAAAAAGCATCATCCCCCCAGACAAGCAAGCGTCTTTTGTCTATTGGGCCGATTATTGGACCGCAGAAATGTCGGACATTTTTTTGCGCTCCTACCTGCCCGTCGTTTCTAAAAGTCCGGTCCCCCTCTATCCTCAGGATCCGGCGCATTGCTCAGGCTTGTTGCGCTGTTTCCTTTTAGATAAAGCCATTTTTGAGCTCTACTACGAATTAAACATGCGCCCCGATTGGGCAGCGATCCCTTGCAGGGGAATTCTTAATTATATGAATAAAAAAAATTAATTCAGCCTTAACATTTAATCCCCATGATGAAAAAAAACTGGTCGCTGTGTTAAAGCAGCAAATTGCCGGATGCCATTCATGGGAAGAGATGGAAGTGCTTATGCAATCCTTCAAACAAGAAATTTTCATTCAGGTACTCATACCATTTCCCGAAATTAAAATCATAAATTTGACTTGTGATCACCTTCATCTTTAAAAGATCTCTCCTTGTTGATATTCAAAGATATCAACTTCGAAAAGATCTTTTAAATCTGAAGCGCTGACAAGCCAACTTTATG
>JAJTHR010000206.1 GCA_021298935.1 Parachlamydia sp.
AAATTTTTGGCGGCGAGATTTTATGGCCCAGTACATTGCGGAGATCGCAGCAAACTTGGATAAGTTTGCAAGATCGAGCAATGAGCTGGGACGTAAAAGATGCCGATGAAAAATTTAAAGACCTATCCGCGCGTGGTATATCTCACAATCTACTTGAGCTTTCAGGCAGAGAAGCCCAAAACTCAGGTTTTTACTGTTTAGTCGTTTTTCGTGCGCTTATCTTATTACGTTTGATATTAAATGATTGGGTTGTTAACACTTTTTTAAAGAGATTTTAATTTAACGTTATTGTATACTAATTATAATAAAAATAAAAAAAAATTTGGAGGATCTATGTCTGGTGATTTAATTACAAAATGTGCTTACAATACTCAATACATATTATACGATCGATTAAATGATTTTTCTACCCCCTACCCTGTTGCGGGCCGTTTTGTCGCTTTGCCTGTTGCATTGGTAGATGTAGGAATCGATATACTTAAGCTCCCTATTGCAGCAATAGAGTTCCTTGGGCTGGCTGCCATAAATTTGGTAGGAGCCGCTTTTTCTAATGATTATACGTTGAAAAAATCTTTGATGTTTGTTGACGCTACGCTCAGTTGTTTAGTGAATACCCCATGCAAAATGGCAACGGCTCCTTTTAAATGTGCTTATCAGTTTTTTGCGATTCTCATCGATCCGGTGCACGTTAACTCGATTAATTTTAACTTTCCTACTTTTCATAATCGCTTATAATCATTAATTCAGTCAATCAATAAGAGGGCTTAACCCTCTTATTGATTGACTTTTTCCCTATGAGTGGTATAATGAATAATTATTTATAATTTAATTTTGATGAATGAAATCCATTACTCTACTTGGGAGCACAGGCTCCATCGGACAGAACGCCCTTCGGGTGGCCCGCCATTTAAAAGATGATTTCCACGTCGTGGCTCTTGCAGCCTGCAAAAATATTGATTTGCTTGAAATTCAAGCTAAAGAATTTAATCCTGACTTAATTGCTGTTTATGATGACGAGAGGGCCTGCGAACTGCAAAAAAGGCTGCCAGGCAAGACGATTTTAGCCGGGATGGAAGGGCTTCTTGCCGCGGCTTCTTACTCTAAAAGCGAATTGGTGATTTCAGCGATTTCCGGGACGATGGGGCTACAGCCCACACTGGCGGCGATTGCAGCCAAAAAAGATGTCGGTCTGGCAAATAAAGAGGCGCTTGTTTCCGGCGGCGCTCTTGTCATGAAAAAGGTCCAGGAAGCGGGCGTTCAACTACTTCCCATTGACAGCGAGCATAGCGCCATTTTTCAATGCCTTAAAAATGAAAAAGGGGTGCGGCGCATTGTTCTAACCTCCTCCGGAGGCCCCTTTAGAGGCTGGACAGCCGAGCGGCTTGCAAATGTGACTGTGGAGCAGGCTTTAAGCCACCCCACCTGGAAGATGGGCCCCAAAGTGACAATCGACTCCTCCACCCTGATGAACAAGGGACTTGAAGTGATCGAAGCGTATTGGCTTTTTGGCGTCTCCCTTGACCAAATTGATGTGGTTGTCCATCCGCAAAGCATCATTCATAGCATGGTGGAATTTGAAGATTATTCGATGCTGGCCCAAATGGGGGAGCCCAGCATGCTCGTTCCCATTCAATATGCAATGACCTATCCAAGACGTTTGCCAGGCCTTCTCCAGCCCTTTGATTTTGTGAAGCATGGCCGCCTGGAATTTGAAAAACCGGATCTCTCTCTGTTCCCTTGTTTGCGGCTGGCATACGAAGCGTTGCAAAGGGGGGGCAGCCTGCCTTGTTACATGAATGCGGCAAATGAGGTGCTTGTGGGAAGATTTCTGGAAAAAGAAATCGGTTGGAGAGATATCAGTGTATTGCTGGAAGGATTGATGAATCGGCATACTTGCATTAATATCGATTCTTTAGACACAATTTTAGCCATAGATGCGTTGGCACGCGAAGAGGCCGGTGCGATTTGTTTAATATAAGGTTATGTTATGATCATTAGTTTTCTTTATGTGGTTCTCGCTATCTTAGGCCTGAGCTTCCTTATCTTTATCCATGAACTCGGACACTACTACATGGCCCGTCGTGTCGGGATGAGAGTCGAAGTCTTTTCCATCGGTTTTGGAAAACCCCTCTATACTTGGGTTAGAGATGGGGTCAAATGGCAGATCGGATGGTTGCTGTTTGGCGGTTATGTCAAAATTGCCGGCATGGAGACGAGTGATCAAAAAGACATTTATGAAGTCAGTGATGGCTTTTTTAGCCGCTCTCCTCTTGACCGTATCAAGGTCGCTTTCATGGGCCCTTTTGTCAATATCGTTTTTGCTTTTCTTGCATTTACCCTGCTATGGCTAGTGGGAGGAAGAGAGAAGAACTTTAACGAGTTCACAGGCAAGATCGGCTGGGTCGACCCTAAATCCGAATTATTTATGAAAGGAGTCCGGCCGGGAGATGAAATCATATCCTACAATTCTCAAGCATTTCAAGGGATCAAGGACCATCTGTCCGCCCCCATGACATCCAGTGGCGAAATGACAGTCGAAGGGCGGCATGTCGATCTTTTAACCCATGAAAAAACACCCTTTAATTATACCATCAAACCCTATTCCCATCCTAATGCGGAAGATAGGGATGTTGTCACCTCAGGAATCCTTAATTCGGCCAATTACCTGATTTATGACCGCCTTCCAGGCGGCGGTGAAAATCCTCTGCCTGAAAATTCCCCGCTTAAATATAGCGGCATCCAATACGGCGACCGTGTTGTTTGGATGGATGGCTTGCCGATCTATTCGTTGCAAGAGTTATCTCACATTTTGAATGAAGAAAGGGTTCTGGTCACTATCCAAAGAGGCGATGACGTTCTGCTCCGCCGCGTTCCGCGCGTTCCAAGCGAAGAATTAAAGCTTGATCATGAAGTGAGGGAAGAATTGATTGACTGGCAATTTGAAGCCGAATTAAACGGCGTTAAATTTCAAAAGCTGTACACGCTTCCGTACAATTTGAATAATGAAACCCTTGTGGAAGGCCGAGTCAAATTCATCGACAAAGATAAGGAAAAAGAAGCTTTTCCGGAAGCGCCTTATTCCGAATTGGACGCTCCTCTAAATCCTGGGGATAAAATTTTGGCTGTCAGCGGCATCCCTGTGACCTATTCATTCGAAGTCCTTTCAAGGCTGCAACACAAAATAGCCAATGTGATTGTTCAAAGGGGGGTGAGTAAATCTCTGCCTTCCTGGCAATCCATCGATGAGAGTTTTGACAACGAGTTTGATCCGGCTGATCTTCAAAAAATGACATCCCATTTTGGTTTGCCTGGCGAAATCAATGCCTCCGGCAATCTCGTCTTGCTTAAGCGGGTTGTCCCTAAGCAAAGGAAAGATTTTTTTGTGACGCCTGAAAGCCAAGCCGCTTTTGCTCAGGAATTGGCTGAGCAGAAGAAAAAAATTGAACAAATTGATGATCCTGAGAAGAGGTCGTATGCAAGCCAGCAGCTTGAAAAGCATCCGCACCAGCTTCTTTACGGTCTGCCGGCCCGTGATCAAACAGTCAGCTACAACCCCAATCCGGTTGAGATGTTTTTAAAGACATCCGAAGAAATCTGGACAATATTGAAAGCGTTATTCACCGGTTCCTTGAATCCTAAATGGATGAGCGGGCCAGTCGGAATTGTGCATATTGTGCATGATCATTCAATGAACGGCATAAAAGAAGCTCTTTATTGGTTAGGCGCAATTAGCTTGAACTTAGGGCTTCTTAATCTGCTGCCTATCCCGGTTTTGGACGGGGGGACGATTTGCTTCTCTCTCTATGAGCTGATCAGCGGTAAAAGGCTGAAGCCCAAAACGTTAGAAAAGCTGATCATTCCTTTTGCCATGATTTTAATAGGATTTTTTATCTACCTTACCTACTTTGACGTGAGCAGGCTTTTGAAGCATATTTTATAACGAGGCAAAGGGTTGAATAAAAGCCTGATCGGCAGTTTGATTGAAATGATCCGCAGCTATCGCTTGCGGGTCATTTTTGCTTTTGTGCTTGTTCTTCTTTCCAATTTGCTAATCGTTTTAAACCCACTGATTTTAAGACAGGCGATCATGGCCCTCGTTCCAGGCCAGTTCGAAGAGCCTACTCTTCTGACCCGCCTTCTTCAAAAAGAAATGGGGAGTCTCTACCACTGCCCTTATGGATGGGCTTTCCTGATGATCGGGATAGGGACCGCTGCCGCTGCTTTGAAATATTATATGCGCATGATCTTTATCACAATGGGGCGCGAAGTGGAATTGCAGCTTCGGCAAAAACTCTTCGATCGTCTGCAAGCGCAGTCTAAAATTTTTTTCGACAAGTATGGAATCGGGGATTTGCTCAGCCGCTTGACCAACGACATTAGCGCTTACCGGGATCTCTTAGGGCCCGGGCTAATGTATCCTATTTTTTTTTCGACTCTCCTCATTCCTGTGATGATAGCTCTTTTTACCCTTTCTCCGTTAATGGCCTCCGTCACTCTCATCCCCCTTTTTGTCATTTATGGTTTGAATAGCGCTATCCGTCAACCTCTCTACCATCTTGCCCGGCAGGTTCAGGAGTCTTTAGGGTCAATGAGCGGCATGGTGCATGAACATTATTCTGGGATTCGCATTGTTAAAGCTTATGCCCTTGAGTTGAAGCTGCTTCAAAAATTTAAAAGGCTTGGGAAGAATTTTCAAACGATCAGCATGCGCTTTGGATGCTTTCAGGGAATGGTTTTTCCTTTTTTGACTTTGATTATTAAAAGCGTGTCCCTGCTTATTGTCGTTGTTGCCGGAGGAATGATTGCCTATCGCACAGAGAACTTCAATGCCGCCGATTTCCTCTCTTTTATGTGGCTTCAATCCTACCTTTTCACCCCTTTGCTTATGCTGGGATGGATCCTTCCCATGTACCAAAAAGGGAAAGCGGCTTATGGTCGATTGGTGGAAATCTATGAAGAGCCGATCGAGCTCCAAGAGCGTGCTCCAAATTTAAATGCTATTGAGCCGCAGGATTCAATTGTCATTAAGGATTTAACCTTTTCCTATCCCCATCAGATGAAGGCAGCCTTAAGAGGAATCAATCTGACTATTCCGTCCGGCGCTTTTATTGGGATTACAGGACCCGTGGGGTCTGGCAAAACAACCCTTTTCCGGCTGCTAAATCGGGAGTATGAAATACCTGAAAATAAGATTTTAATCGGGGGAAAAGACATCCATTCCTATCGCTTAAGCGCTTTTCATCAGGCGATTGTCATGGTTGAGCAAATGCCTTTCCTTTTTTCCAAAAGCATTCAGGATAATATCGGATTTGGCTTAGATTTGAGCGAGGAGAAGCTGGAAAAGGTCTCCAGACAAGCAGATATTTATGATACCATTAAAAAATTTCCTCAACAATTTTCAACGGTTGTCGGTGAAAGAGGGATCTCCCTTTCCGGCGGCCAGAAACAGCGCATTGCCATTGCCAGGGCTTTTTTGACCGATCGACCCATCTTGCTTTTAGATGATATCTTTTCTTCCCTGGATACCGAAACGGAACATCGCGTATTTGAAGCCATTAAAGCAAATTTTAGCGGAAAAACGGTTTTGCTTGTGACCCACCGGGTTTCCATCCTGGAGCAATTAGACCGCTTAATCTATATGAAAGAGGGAAAAATTGTGGAAGAGGGCACGCCTGAAGAATTAGTCAGGAAGAAGGGATTTTACGAGGCATTATATAATCTCCAAAAGAGAGACCTTTAAGTGAACGAGACGGTTGACAAACGGTATGTGGAGGAAAAATTAAAAAAGCACACCCTTGAGTGGAAAGTCATCCGTCGTCTGATGACTTATTTTTATCCCTATCGGGGATGGACGTTGGCCGCCCTTCTGCTTCTTATCTTTTCCAAGGGGTTGGAAGCCTGGGTGCCGGTGCAGATCGGACACTTGACCCAGACGATTCTTTTTTCATTAAATGGGCGGCAGGCAGGCGGAGAGGCGCTTTTTTTTCACGTCATGGAAAAGGGACTAATCATACTGGGATGGATATTCGCAAGCTATGCCTTCGATACAGGCAATATCTACATTAAAAATTATGTCGGGCAACGCGCTTTGCTGACTCTCCGTAATGATGTCTACCGGCATCTGTTGAAACTCCCGGTCTCCTATTTTGATCGCCAGCCGGTCGGCCGTTTAATGACCCGCACGATCCATGATGTGGATCAGATCAATCAACTCTTTGCCGAAAGCCTGATTCCCATCATTGGCAGCACATTTCTCTTTTTTAGCATTCTCATTGCCGTTTTTATGATCAACTGGAAAATCGGCCTGGTCGTGTTAGGGATCATGCCGCTTGCCTGGGGTATCACCCGCCATTTCCGCACCTGTCAGCGCCTCGCCTACCAATCTTTGCGCTCGATTCTCTCAGCCATGAATGTATTCATGCAGGAGCATTTAATGGGGATCGGCATTATACGCAGTTTTAATCTTCAAGAGCAGCAGCAGCAGACATTCAATACTCTTAACAGGGACTACTACAAGGCGAATATGGAAACGATCCATCATTTTGCTCTCTTTTTTGCTGGCATTGAATGGATCCAAAATGTGTCCTTGGTGGTAATTTTTGTGATCCTGGTGCAATTCCCCAATCCCGGGCAAGGATTTGATGCTGGCACTTTTTTTACCATGAGCCTCTATGGCCTAATGGTTTTCCGTCCGCTAGCCGATCTGGCCGAGAGGTACAATGTTCTGCAGTCAGCCATGGCAGCGGCGGAAAAAATTTTTGAGGTGCTGGATACATCGATCGAGGAGGAGGGGGCGCAGCCAGGGGCTGAACTGAATAGCATTGATAGCATTGAATTTCAGGATGTGTGGTTTGCCTATGAGGAAGAGCATTACGTATTGAAAGGGCTCTCGTTTAAAGTCAATAAGGGCGAGTCGATTGCTCTTGTGGGGATGACAGGGTCCGGCAAAACAACCATTTTAAATG
>JAJTHR010000043.1 GCA_021298935.1 Parachlamydia sp.
AAATTTTTGGCGGCGAGATTTTATGGCCCAGTACATTGCGGAGATCGCAGCAAACTTGGATAAGTTTGCAAGATCGAGCAATGAGCTGGGACGTAAAAGATGCCGATGAAAAATTTAAAGACCTATCCGCGCGTGGTATAACCACCACCATCATTGGTTACCAGCACTTTTTCTAAACCCTTGATCGAATTTTGTATCCATTTTTGCTGACTTTGCGGTGAAATGGGGCAATTGATAAGATTTAATTTTTGAAGAGAATGAGAAAATACAGGTTTGGGAAATTGATCCAATTCTAAATGGGATGGTTCAAATATAAAGGATTGCAAGGGATGTCCAAGGGCCTCTTCTACAAAATTAAGTGTCAGTGGATTACTTTTCCGTAATTCAAGATCAGTCAATTGGGAAGTTAACAGACTTAAAAAAAATGGCATAGTTTCTTTATCATCGAGCCATTTACATCCATTAATTTTAAGTTTTTTTAAATTTGATGTCTCTTCTCCAAAATCAATAAATGCATCCTGAAAAGATTTTTTCGAAGCATCATCAAGCACTAGTAAATCATGAAATTCAATTTCTAATGATTCAATGTGTTCTAAATTAATTTTCTCAAAAAAAAGGTGGTCAATCATACCGCAATTTAGGAAAGCTAGGTTTTTTAAGGGGGCAACCTCATCAGCGGGATATTGAAGGAGAAACAAGGGGAGTTGAGTGACTAAAGGGCAGCCGGAAATACAGAGGCTCTCGAGATTTTTGCAATGATAAAGAAAAGGGTAAAATCCATAGTCTGTCAATGCCCCTTTTTTATTAGAAAAATGGATGTGAAGAGAATCGAGTTGGTAGTTGGCTGCGATTAAAGCATATAAGGATTGATCACTAAGAGGGCAATCTGAAATGGAAAGGTGCTGAACTCCAGGGGCATATAAAGCCAATGCGCAAATGAAATCATCAATGTTTTTGTCAAAATTTTGAAAGGACAGAGAAGTGAGATGAGGGCTGTATTTTAAAAAAGAGATAAAACTTTGGATGGTAAATGACCCCCCGCAAAATGTGATTTTTTCCAATCCACTTGTATTTTTAGATATTTCATATAAATCGAGGCTGGAAAGATTGTTAAATACGGGTGGATGCTCAGCGAGCCAAGAGCTTAAAAATTTTGCTTTTCGTAAACCAAAATAAAAATTCTTGCAGGTCATTCTCAGGGCACGAATTTCATTCCAATCGTCGCAACTGTGACACACCTTACGAATAATGTCATAAGGAATTTCATTGTATTTAGCGGGAGAGACTGAAATTTTTTTCTGAATTAGGTCTAGAATAGGGGATTGATTCCTAAAAATTTTATTGTAAAGATAAGTAAAACACTGCCTATTACTATTATTTTTATTTATTTCGTTTGCATGTTTATTTAGTTTATCTAAATAACTTGGTTGATCTTGCGGTTTAATAGTAAGCGGATTCATTATTTTTCCCTTGTATTTGATAGGATGATATTAAATAGTTAATTTAAATTCAATTTAATTAATTTTTTTTAGAATTTTATTTAATTTTTACGAAAAGATTCTTGCTTGATTGCATTAAGTAATTGTTCAATTTTGTCGGTCCACTCCCAGGAAAAGGTCTTCTCTTCCCTGCCAAAATGGCCCTCATAAGCTGTATGGCGGTAAATGGGGCGCTTAAGGCCGAGCATTTGAATAATTCCTTTGGGGGATAGGTTGAAGACTAAGGGGATGGCGTGGCTAAGGACATCTTCATTCACAGTTCCTGTACCAAAGGTATCAACTTTAATAGAGATGGGAAAAGGTATTCCAATTGCGTAAGATAATTGAATCTCGCATCTTTTGGCAAGCTTCGCAGCGATGATGTGTTTAGCGACATAGCGGGCCGCATAAGCGGCAGATCGGTCTACTTTAGAGGGGTCCTTGCCTGAAAAAGCACCCCCGCCATGTTTGGCCATCCCCCCATAGGTATCGACGATTATTTTCCTCCCGGTCAAACCTGTATCGCCGGCTGGTCCTCCAATGACAAAGCGGCCGGTCGGATTGATGTAAAAAAGGGTATTGTCGTCAATGAAATGAGGGGGGGCTAAAGAGCGGACGAGGGAGATGAGATCATGTGTGAGAGACTCTTTTTTAACTTTTTCATCATGTTGAGTGGATATCACCACGGTATGGATCCGGACAGGGCGGTGGGAGTGATCATATTCAACAGTGACCTGGGATTTGGCATCGGGCCTTAAATAGC
Organism: Parachlamydia sp.; assembly: GCA_021298935.1. Taxonomy (GTDB): domain Bacteria; phylum Chlamydiota; class Chlamydiia; order Chlamydiales; family Parachlamydiaceae; genus Protochlamydia. The sequence goes on from JAJTHR010000043.1 coordinate 2,242, forward strand.
TTAACTCCCCATTTTGCCGCTTTAAACGGAGCTCGCGCACAATGGAGTGGGCCAGCATGATAGGGAGGGGCATGTAGGAAGGGGTTTCATCAGTGGCATAGCCGAACATAATCCCCTGGTCTCCTGCCCCTTGTTCTTTAAAAGGGTTGGATTTTTCATCGACGCCCTGTGCGATGTCAGGGGATTGCTTATTGATCGCGCTTAAGATTCCGCAGGATTGGTAGTCAAATCCGAGTTCAGCGCGGTCGTAGCCTATTTCAAAGATGGTTTGGCGGACGATATCTTGATAGTCAACGGAGGCATGGGTGGTTATTTCACCCCCTAATATGACAAGTCCCTTTGTGACCATCGTTTCGCAGGCGACGTGGGAATTGGGGTCGCCGGCCAGGCAGGCATCAAGGATGGCATCTGAAATTTGATCGGCAATTTTATCGGGATGCCCGATGGCAACAGACTCAGAGGTAAAAAGAAAATGTCCCATTGCACCCTTTCAATTAAATACCCAATTTAACAAAATACAAGTTTATCATGTTAAAAAAATTATTCATTTTTACTTTCTTTATTCAAGCGCAAATCAGTGGGCACCCCATTACACTCGGCGATTCTCACCTTTCAGACTATTCCATGGAGCAGGTCGAGGTGCGGGGATTTCTTTACATGACTCCCACGGGACAAGTGATTTTAGCTTCAAGGCCGGATGTTAAATCATGCTGTTTAGGCGCTCCTTCAAAATTGTCCGAGCAGCTTTTTTTGCCGGGCTTTGAGAGTAAAAAACTCCCCAAAAATGTTGTTACACTACAAGGACTCCTTCACTTTTCTGAGCAAGGATCCCGTCTCGAGAAGGCACAAATCATCAATGGAAATAAACCACCGTTTATATGGCTTGCCCTTATTTGCCTAATTGGCGTGGGCGCGGTTTTCAAAAAGCTGTTCTTTTAAACCATTGAATTGTTCAATATTTCCTGAGGTATAGTACTGAACCTTAGAGGGGTTTAATGCATCTGTTGCAAGACGTTGTTCCTTTAAAATTTCTGCAACCTGAGCGGCAAGCACGCTGCGGCAATCCACGACGCGGAATGCCTCACCTGCTTCTTTTTCGATGAATGGCCGAAGAAAATGGTAATGCGTGCATCCAAGCAGCAGGGTATCGGCGTCAAAATTTTTTACAACATTTACATAGTCCCGAATAAGCGCCCTGGCTTTCGCTGAGTCGGCCTCTCCCTTTTCAACTAAACTTGCCAAAAGAGGGCATGCTAGGGAGAGGAGAGTGCACTGCTTTTCTCCCAATTCTTTTTCAAAATAATGGGACCCTACCGTTTTTTGGGTGGCCAGTAGCGCAATGCGGCAGTTACGTGTGGTAGCCGCCGCCGCCGCTGCACCCGCCTCTGCAACGCCAATAATAGGAAGGGGTAAAAGGGCTTTCAGGCTCTTTAAAGCAATTGTGGAAGCTGTGTGGCAGGCGACTACAATCATTTTGCAACCTTTTTGATACAGTAGGAAGGCGCAATCGGTGGAAAATGAAAGAATTTCATCATTTTCTTTTTCTCCATAGGGCAGCCGGGCTGTATCTGCAAAATAGATGAAATTTTCGGTGGGGAGGGCTTCTTGCAAAGCTTGCAAAATGGATAGTCCCCCTACCCCTGAATCAAAAAGGGCGATTGGGTGATTAGGGCGACATCCCTTAAGGAATGATGAGGATTTGACCTGCATGGATCCGGTCGCTTGTCAGTTGGTTGCGCTCTTTCAGGCTTTGAGTGGAGATTTTATACGTTGCCGCAATTTTCCCCAGGCTATCCCCTGATTGCACCTTGTACGTTTTCGAAGATAATTTAGCTGTCATCTGCTCTGCAGCGACTTCTTTGGCCTGCCATACATCAACAATCGATTGAAGAGCCGTTTCGAGAGAAGCCATGTGTTTGTTTTGTGCCTGCAAAAGGGAATCGAGTTCCTGCAGCTTTTTTTTATACTGCTCAATGAGAGAAGCCGATTCGTTGGCCTGATTTTTGAGCAGGCGCAAGTCTCCAATTAGCATTTGGACCGTTTGATCCAAAGCCTGCACTTTGTCTTCTAACTGATAGGCGGTATTCCGGGCCGCCTCTCTTTGCCCGTCCATCTCTTCGCTCAGCTGCTGCCTCATTTGATCGAAGGCAGCTTCCTGATTTTGCAGGCGATTTTCAAAAATTCTGATTTCCGTTTCCTGATTATTCAGCTCATGGCGCAAATCGGCAACGAACCTTTGTAACTGCCCGGAGGGAGGGGCTGTCTGCCGCCCCTGATAGGCTTGCAGGGGGAGGGCCAATAAGCTGAATAAAATCAGGAATTTAGCGTTCATAAATCTTAAACTCAGCTCGTCTGTTTTTTGACCAGCCCTCTTCATGCCTGTCTAAAATGACAGGACGCTCTTTTCCATAGGAAATGGTGAACAGGTGGTCGGGATGCACCCCTTCGTTGATCAGTAAATTTCTGACGGCATTGCTACGTCGCGAGCCCAGAGCCAGGTTATACGCCTGGGGTCCTCGCTCATCCGTATGCCCTTCAACAAAAAGATAGACGCGCGGATGGGCACGCAAATAGTCGGCAATTTGGTGAACGGCTTGCAAATTGGCTTGCCCTTTGACGAGACTGCTGTCGTAATCGAAGTAAATGGGGTGGAAGAGGGAAGCAAGCTGCGGAATGGTGCCGGGATCGCGGAAAGCTTCGATGCCTGGAAGGGAGCTTCCAGCTTCGCCTGGAGTTTCACGGGATGGGCGGAAGCCTGCTGGATTAACAGGATCCTGCAAGGGGATGAAATCCTGCATGCCGCTATTTATGTACGGGGATTCTTCAAACGGAGGGGCATAGGTCCACTCTTCTTCTCTTGGATCGAATTCATTGCGGCAATGCACTTGGCGCGAATCGCCTTGCTTTCCGCCTAGGGACCGCACGCCGCGCTGCATGTGCCGGCCGGCCGATTTGGAATCTTCCCACAGATCGTTACTTGTTCTGGCGCAAGCCTGTAGTAAAGTCAATGCCATGCAGGCAAGTATAAAACGCATTAGTGTAGATCTTTTCATCGCGCGCACCTCGATTTTTTTAGGACATCAATCTATCAAACAAAAGGATTAAATTCAATTTAGGCATTTTTTTTTGTGTTAAATAAAATTCCACCGAGCCCACAGATTGCAATGAGAGGATTTTTAATGAATAACGTGTTCGAGAATGAAGGTGTTACCCCCTCTCTGTGGGCTCTGTGGTAGTTTGTTTGGTTAACGGGGTTCCCAATTAGGGTATTTTTTTTCTCCTGGCCCGGAAGTGATTTTGATGGGCTCCCCTCCATTGATGGATAGGATATATAGCTCGCACTCTGATGGATTGGCTGAATTATAAACGAGATGCTGGCTGCCGGGCGCCCACGAGGGGTTTTCCTTGTGACCGGACCCTTGGGTCAGCTGCTTTTCCTGCCCCGTTGCTAAGTCTACCATGCAAATTTGTCGCTCGCTGCCTATGCGGGAACAGTAAGCGATTTTTGTTCCATCAGGCGACCAGGAAGGAGCCGAATTTTCCCGGTTGCGCTTGGTGATCAGTGTGGCTTTGATGTTTTTTAGACTGGTTCCAGGATTGGGGATCTGAATGACATAGATTTTAGGCGAGCCATCCTTATCCGAAACGAAAGCGATCTGTTTACCATCAGGACTGAAAGCGGGAGAGCTTTGCGTAGCTTGGCGCGCAGAAAAGATTTGCTCGGGTTTGCCAATGGCTCCCTTTTCAGGAGAAAAAGGCTGAACGAACAAATCAGGGTTTCCAGTGATATCGCTGATGAAGGCGATACGGTCCCTTTGGCGCGAAATCGCCGGCATCATTTGACTTCCCTTCAAAGACATCACACGCGATGCCTCCCCGTTTTTTAGGAGACCGGCATAAATTTTCGGCTGACCTAACTGGTAAGAGACATAAACAAAACCGCCGGTTGTAAAACCTTTTTTAGGGGGAATGTAAGCCGGAGTCACAACAAATGAACGGTCGTTTGTCACCGGGCGGGCATTCGCCCCGTCATAATCGGATTCCCATATTTCAGATAGCAAGGCCTGCCCTTCCTTTTTGATGGGGATTTTGACAGTATAAAGGAGATGGGTAGAAGCAATTCCTTCTCGCCCAAAAAGAGCCTGATGAAAGGAATCAGACAATTGATGAATGATCCTGCGGTCTTGGGCCAATAGTCCGCTTAAGGTTTTAGGCTCGCTTATTTTTACAGTGCCGGTTGTCACATTGAATGCCGCTATTTGCAGCTCCTTTCCCTTCAGTTCACCTTTCAGCACATAACCAATGCGCCGGGCCTGCCAGGATTCCCGGGTGCCGAATTGCTGAAGAGGAAGCTCACTGATTTCTTTAACTCCCTGGACGACAGTAGTCGATCCATTGTGGTTCCAATCAAAGCGCAGAATATTTTCTAGCTGACGGACATAATCGCTGCTCCACGCACTCTGCTGCTGATTAAAGGGGACAATGAATAGAGGGGCAAGGGGATTTTCGGTCGCGAGCTCAACAACAATGGAGTCCTCAGCCTGAATGAAAGAAGAAAACAGAATCAATGCACAGATTAAAAATCGCATAAGTCACTCATTGTTTAATGTCACAAAGAAAGTATACTCGGATGCTTCATTAAAATGGCGCCCAAAATGAGGGAACAGGAGGGAAGCGACCGATTTTTCCACGTAAGCTCTATTCTTTTCGCTTTCGGCTGATAGAACCTCAAGGCGGGTCACTTTTCCGGACGCCTCAAGCGTCAGTTTGATTTTGACAGACCCATAATCGGGCAGACGAAGGTTTGTTTTCAGTTTTAAGGCGATTTCATGATGGTACGAATTTTGAGGCCCTGGCAAGCCTGCTTGTCCCGAGGCTGGAAGGGAATCAATTTGTAATTCTAGAGAGGGTGATGGCGCAGCAGGATTGTCCAATGGCAACGAGGAGGCTTTGCTGATTTGCTGGCGCGTTTCGCCAAGCTTGCTGAAATTTTCTTTGGCTTTGGCTAACAATTCCTTCTCTTTCTTTTTAGAGGCCTCTTGCAGAGCTGCGATTTCATTTGTTTTTCGCACCTCTGCGGCTGACGCTTCCTTTTTTTTGACAGGCTCAACTTTATTTTGCGAAGCGCTTTTTTTTACTGCAGTAACAGGGGGTTTAGGGGTGTCTTTTGGCTTTTCTGTTTTGACGGGGACTGCTTTTGGAAGCGTGGTTTGCTGAGACGTTTTTTCGTTTTTTACAGGAGCAGCCACCCCTCTTTGTGCAACGGGAGGGGAAAGGGCAACCGTAGAGACGACGACACGTTGGCCGGCAGTCTTAAGGGGTTTTGGCGTGGGCCACATAGCGGCAGCCCCAAGCAATCCCACGTGCAGGCTTAACACCAAAAATGCGCTAATGCGATAGGATTTTGATTCATCTTCCAGAAAGGAGGGGTGTCCGCTCATCCGTTGCCTTTACGAAGGTTTTAAAATGAGGTCCATTTTGTCATAGCCAGCTTCCTCAGCCGCATTTTTAACCGATTGGTACGTTCCAAAATGGGCTTGTTTATCATGAAAGACCTGAGGAATGACTTTCGGAAATGCGGTGCGCGCCTGGATCAGCTGCCCCTTAAGACGGACGGGGTCGGTGGGCTGGTGATTAAACCAAATGGTATTATCACGGTGCACGTGAATCGTTATCGGACTGCTTTCTTGCACTCCCTTTGCGGTCTGCATGGGAAGATGGGGGCCTTGAGCCAATTCCACCCGATCCTGTTCCAGGAGGGGGGCGATCACAATAAACATGATAAGGACGACAAAGACAACGTCGATCAAGGGAGTCAGGTTGACTGTCGGCTCTTCAATCGGAGAGGCTGCCAGGCTACGGCTTCTCATGCGGCGTCCACTTTACGGTATTGGAGCTCGACAGCCGCAAGAAGGTCATTTGAAAATCCTTCCATATCGAAGGTAAAGTCCCGAATGGAGTTTTTTAAATAATTATATCCGATTAGAGCAGGGATGGCATCGATCAATCCTAAGACTGTCGTCGCAAGTGCTAAAGAAAGACCGCTGAGCACCATTTGATGGCCGCCCCCTCCTTGCTGCGCCTGCATGTGTCCGAATGTCGTCAAAATCCCCCAGACCGTCCCAAGCAAACCGAGAAAAGGAGCCAAACTATAGGTTGTGGAAAGCAAATAAAGATTTTTTTCTAATTTTTTTACCTGCGCTGCCGTCTGCATGGCTAAATGGGCAGAAACAAAATCGATGTCATTAATGGAAAGGGTTATTATCTTTTTTTCTTCCTGATTGGAAAAATGGCGGTTTTTGGCCAAAAGTTCAAGGGAATGTTTTTTTAATACTTTATAAAGATCAAGAAAGGGATTTGCCTCTTTCTTTTGAACCAGACTTTCGAATTCAAGCTGCAGAGGATTGGACCTGTGCAAATGAAAAGATTCATAAAAACGAAAGGCATTTTTTTTGGCTTGATGCGTCAACCAAATTTTTTGTAATAAAACAATCCAGCTGCAAATTGATAATGCATATAAACCGATAAAGATTAGTTTACCAAGAAGATCAGATTCAAAATAAGCTTCAAAAAAAGGATTGTTGGCTAATAAAATATTTACATCCATTTGCAATTCCTTTAAGCTTAAACAATAATTAGCTTGATTTGTAATTATAAATTTTAATATAATATTCCTCTTGACTGGTAACTTAGATAACCTATTACATTCTATTTGTCAAGGAGTTTGATGACACCGTCATCCTGACGCTTGGTTGGCGTTATTTAAAAGATACTTCCTTTTAGGAATTATCGTATAAATTAGGAGATGTGAATGCTTTATTATTGTCGTTTCTTTTTGTTTTTAATTTTTTGTTTTCTTCCTTTTTATAACGAAGCTGCATTCAGCAGCCCCGCTCATGTGAAAGCCGAACTTGTCGCCGAAGAAGAAACGATCCAACCAGGCCGCCCTTTTTGGTTGGCCGTTCATTTAAACATTGAGGATGACTGGCACGTCTATTGGAAAAATCCGGGAGATGCCGGCACGCCTTTAAAAGTGGAGTGGATCCTACCTGTTGGCTTTAAAGCAGACTCCTTGCAGTGGCCTTTTCCTGAAAAGTTTACGCTCTCTGACATGGTCGGCTACGGCTACCAGGGAGACGTGGTTTTACTGGCGCGCCTTTTGGCTCCTGAAAATTTGTCTTTGGATCAGCCGATAGAATTGAAGGCCGATATCACGTGGCTTGTCTGCTCGGATGCCAATTGCCAGCCCGGTTCCGCGATCGCTTCCTTGAAACTAAAGACGGGCGTTGAGGTTCCGGTTCTCCGCTCTGAGGCAGCGGTGTTTTTTAAAAATGCACGCGCCAAAATCCCCACCTCTCATGCGGAAATCAAAACAGTCCAAAAAGAGGGCGTGGTACAAATTGAAGTCCCCCATGCAGCGAAAGGGACCCCTGCCGGACGGGTCGTTGGGGTGGATTTTTTTCCTGAACAAAAAGACATGATCGATGGATCGGTCGATCCGACGCTGGCCTCACATGAAGAGAGCCGCTACTTCGTCAACTTGAAAGGGGGCGAGGAAATAGGAGCGCGCCATAAAAATCTCAAAGGTGTCCTGGTCGTTAAGACGCAAAAAGGGACGCAGGCCTTTGACATTGATGCACCCATTGACGGGTCGCACGACCGGGATCTCCTAAGCCTTCTGGACCAGCCTAGCTCCACAACATTGCAGACATCCGCAGATAATACTTTTTCTTTCGAAGGGGGGTTGGGCCTTGCATTGGTTTTTGCTTTCTTAGGGGGGATGATTTTAAATTTGATGCCTTGCGTTCTGCCTGTGATTTCCATCAAAGTCATGAGCTTTGTTAAAATGGCTGGTCAAAGCCGCGCACTGACTTTAAGGCATGGTTTATTTTTCTCGCTTGGGGTCCTGATTTCTTTTTGGACGCTTGCCGCAGTCATGCTGGCTTTGCGCGATTTTGGCCACGCTGTCGGCTGGGGCTTTCAATTGCAAGACCCTCTTTTTGTCGTCATTTTGGCCTCCATTCTTTTTATATTTGCTTTAAGCCTCTTCGGCC
>JAJTHR010000058.1 GCA_021298935.1 Parachlamydia sp.
GAAAATGTTGATGACGGATGGCCAGTTCGATCACTTGTGCGCATGCCTTTTGCGCTCCTTTCTCCATCATGAGGCCTAAATGCAATTCCGAAAGAGAATGAAACTGCGGATGGTGCACAAGGTGTTTCAAAAAAGAATCGTCTTTACAATCGAAGCTTATGTCAATTAGAAAATAAAGTTGAGCCGGGTCCAGCGCATCATAGGAGGGGTGCTGGAACAGATGCAAAATTAATCCACGGTCTTCTTTTTGCAAGGCAGTTCCGAGCATCCAGCTGAGCAGAAGCGCTGTATACTTGGGATAATCCTTATGCGTGGCAAGCAGGAGGACAAAAGTATGGTAATCATCGATCCATTCTTCTCTATTATAGCCCAGGCTCGCTTCTTCAATAACTTTTAGCAGACTATTTTCAAGCTGCGGGTCTATTTTAACCATTGATAGGGAAAGAGAGAGAATTTTTTTGTCATGGCTTACAAGCGTCCATTTAAGAATTTTTGTAAAAACAGGGGTGATGTCAGGTTTTTCAGCCAGTAGATCATTCAACCACTCCTTGTCATCGTTGCGCAGGGAACACTCGATTTGCAGGGCAGGATGGTCTTTAAAAAATTGCCTAATTGAAGAATTTTTCTGAAGCTCTTCGATCCGTTTCCTTCCCTGAAAATAGAGAGCCTCTCTGGCGATGTTTTCGGCATGTTGTCCCTGAATCAGCCTAAATTTAGCGAAACTTAGGCAAAAATCAATATAGGCACGCTTTCCAAGGCGCAGCATTAGAAGCGTCAGGTTAGCCAGGGAGTCCACCTCGATGTGATGAATGGAGGGATGATTGCATAGTTTTTCAAGAAGGAGTTCATCTTCCAATAAGGGTGACGGAGCGGCTAGCAGCTCGCTTAGGTCTCGTTCACTTAAGGTGCGAAAATCGGGGTGTTCGAAGAGTTCAACCAGCCAGTGACGGTTTTGATCGCGCAACGCATCTTTTAGGGAAGTAGCCAGGCTCATTTAGGCAACGAGCTGGTTTTTCATGAAATTTAAGATTGCGTCACAGCGTTTTTGGCAGGCCTCGATTCCCTCCTCAATGGAATTAAAATTCTTCTCCACGAGCCCGCAGTAAATTTTGACCTTGGGCTCTGTTCCCGAGGGACGTATCATGACTTTAGTGCCGTCGTTAAGCCAATATAGAAGGACGTCTGATACCGGGAGTTGGATCGGTTCGGTCTTACCGGTTTCAACATCATATTTCGTCGAGGAGCTATAATCCTCAATCGCAGCGACCGGTATGCTGTCAATCGCTAATAAATGTGAACTGCGAATTTTTTGCATCCCTAAGCTCATTTGCTCCTTTCCCTCTTTGGTTTCGCCAAAATTGATGGAAAGAAGCTTTTCCTGATAGACCCCATATTTATGGTAGAGATCATGCAGCTGATCGACCAGTGTTTTGCCGGCTATCTTGGCTTGCAAAGCCGCTTCACAGATAAGCGCGCTGCAAAGAATGGCATCTTTATCGCGGGAAAAGGTTCCCAGGAGATAACCGTAAGATTCTTCGCCGCCGAATATGAATTGGTGACCATTTGGCAAAACTTCCCATTCATGAATTTTTTCGGCAATGTATTTAAAGCCTGTTAATACATTGAAAGAGGGTCTTTTATAAAAATCGCAGATGGCCTTGAATAGCTCGGTTGTTCCGATCGTTTTGATGAAAGCGGCATTGGGGGGGAGGCGATTTTCCTTTGCCAATGCTTCGCAAACATGCTCTAGCAAGAGGACGCAAATTTGATTGCCATTCAGCAAGACAGCCTCGCCTTGGTAAAGAACTGCCACGCCTATCCGATCGGCATCGGGATCATTGGCAATCAACACATCGCTTTGGTTTTCAAGCATTTTTTTTATACCCAGTTCCATGGCCGCTTTTTCTTCCGGATTGGGTGAATTGACAGTAGGAAAGGAGCCATCGGGAATAATCTGACTTTCAACATAGGAAACAGTTGTAAAGCCCCATTCTTTCAAGGCTTGCGGCATTAAAGTGATTCCGGTGCCATGCAGGCTTGTATACGCAATTTTAATTCGCTTGCCTTCCTGCCGATTGACATCTGGATAGTTTTGCAGACTTTTAATGGCACTTAAGTAAGCTTGATCGACTTCCTCTTCGATTTCATGGATGAGCGGATGATCGAGAGAGGGGACTGAACGAACTAAAGATGGATCTGTCACTTTGGCAGCTTCCGCAATGACGCCGCTATCATTGGGAGGCACAAGCTGGCCTCCATCAGACCAGTAGACTTTATAGCCATTATAAATAGGAGGATTATGGGAAGCCGTGACCATGACAGCCGCGGTGCAACCCTTAAAGCGGCAGCCAAAAGAGACGAGAGGTGTGGGCCTAATGTTTTTGAAAATATAAGCTTCAATCTCATTTCCTGCCAGCACCTTAGCCGTTTCTTCTGCAAATTGGCGCGATTGCAAGCGGGAGTCATAGCCGATGAAAACCGAGGGTTTTTGCTGCTCCGTCTGTTTGAGAATGTAGTTGGCAAGTCCTTGTGTTGCCGCCCGTACGGTATAGATATTCATCCGATTGGTGCCGACACCCATGATGCCTCTAAGGCCTCCTGTACCGAAATTGAGATGCGTAAAAAAAGCATCAATCACCTGCTTGGGGTCCTCTGCAAGCATGCTTTTTATCTGCTTTTTTGTCTCTTCGTCATATTGGCCATCCAGCCAATGATCGACATTTTTTTGCGTTTCCAAATCGAAATGAATATTATCATTTGTTGACATTAAGCGGCCTTGACTATTAATTATCCTTAATAATTTTAACTATTCAGCACCACAAAAGTTATTAATTTTTTGCCATGTTTCTCGCTCTCTGTGGGCTCTGTCGTTCACTCACTTATTCAATACATAGAGGCGCTGAATAGTTACTAATAATGACTTTGCCTCTTTAATTCAATCATTTTAAATTATATAAACTCCTGTTTACGCGAATCCAAATAGCCTCCACAGAACCTCTTTGAGCATTAACTTAATTTTCTTCCAGTAAGAAACCTTTTTCTTTTTGCAATGCCGCTTGGCTTTCAATTTCATCGATTGAAACAACCGGGGCGTTGGGACAAATTCCCTCGCAAGCAGCGGCCAAATTGTTCCAGCTTTCTTTGGACTTTAAATAAGGGGGCCACCAAGGGAACGTGCCGCATTGAGTGGGCCGGACAGGGTAAATTTGACATTTTTTTTCTTTTAGAAAGACGCAATCGTAGGTTTTAGGATGCTCGATTAAAGAAAAGCGGCCGTTGATTTGCCTCAAATATTTTTTTGAAAATTCATCCACCGATAGGTTTAAGTGGGCTGCTATGGCTTCAATTTCTTCTTCATTAACCCACACATAGCCAGGCGAGCCTGTGCAGCAAGCTCCACAGCCGGTGCATTTGAAAGAAAGGCCTTCTGCATACCATGGTTTTTCAGATTCAATAATTTTAAACATGTGTGTCCTGTAAATATAAGTTGCTTGATTATAACTGATTAAAATTTTGTAACGAACAAGAATTTCTTTAAAAAAGTGATTATGCTATATTTGGATTTCGGAAAAACTTTTAACTTAGGAGATGTTATGAATGATAATCATCTAAGAAGAATACAAAAGAAAGTGATCAGGGAAACGAGACAAGAGCAGAAAAAAGCGCATTCAAATCAAAAAGAAAATCGTACGGTCAAGAATCAACAAATCGTGCCTGCTCATTAACGGATTAAGGGGTCCTATGTTTTGACGTAGGTCCCCTTTAAAGAACAGAATTTCACGCCAAAAACATTTTTCAAAATATGATCTTCAAATACATTTCTGTACATCCCTGCAGCAACCATTTCCCCTTCCTGAAGGATGATGGCATTGTCGCAATACTGTTCGCCTGCCTGCCAATCATGTAAAGCGACGATATCCCGTTGGGCAAGATGGCGCAAAAGTATTCAGGCAGCTTAACAAATAGAGAGATGAAGAGGACGCCAGCAATGGCGGCTGGATTGATAGGACATCAGCTATCTTACCAGGAATATGTATTGTTACCCGTTTATGATAATTATGGCTGGAGGGAGCAATTATCCAAGAAAGTGATGGTGATGAATGACGATGAGATGTTAGGGGCAAGCCGTAGGGTAAAAATCAGGCCAGAAAAGGCTATCGTAATGGAGCCGGGAAGGAATGCGGCAATGAGAAAATTTTGAACTAATTTCGAGCCCAGCCAAGTGAAATTAGTTCAAACTCCAGTAAATGGCATAATAATGATGAATAAAACACTCACAAACCAATTCATAATTTTTCCAAAAATAGAAGAAGAAGGCAATTCAAGTTTTATGGGTTTATTTTCCACTATTTGTTGCGCCTCTGCATAAGATTCTAGAGGAAGAGTGAGGTATTCCTTATCTCTAAAAACTTCTCCCTCCTCAAGGGGAAGAACTGTAACTTGCTCGTAAGTAATCATGCCATCTTCTAGCGCCATGTTTTTTAATCGAATGTCCGGAAGTGGATGTTGGTTTGTTGATTCAAAATGAAATTTTATTCTTAGCAAATGGGCTGGGAAAGGATACATTTTTAAGAAAGGCCTTACTTTCTCATTAGAATTAATAGCCAAAAGCAGTTTTTCAACGACTTCAACTAGCAGTTGCCTGGCCTCTTCCTGGGTAGAAAAATGGTGCAATTTTATTGTAGCCCCCACATTTTCCACCTCATTGGTCCATTTACCACCCAAATGC
>JAJTHR010000059.1 GCA_021298935.1 Parachlamydia sp.
GACTTTTTTTAATTCTTCGTTTGTCATTTCCAGGCCGCCAATGGAAAGGATATCCCCGCTTCCTGCTGTGATAAAAGACAGGTTGCCAAAGGCAATGTCAATCACTGTATTGGAATCGATTGGCATGCTTTGCAGAGTCTGCCAATAATTGCTATTCCAGCTTTCCAGATAACCTTCAAATTCAAGCCGTTGTTTTGAAAATTTAATGGGATTCATAGATTTATCTTGGTTTGTTTTTACAATTTTAATTAGTTTGTATAGGTAAATGATTAAAAATTTCTTAGGGATTTATGAAACGGGCACTCTTTATTTTTAGACGCGATCTTAGACTTCACGATAATCAAGCCCTTAATGCGGCTTTAAAAGCAGCTGAGGAAATCATCCCCTTATTTATATTTACTCCTGAACAAATAGAAAATAATTCCTTTAAAAGCGACCGCTGCCTGCAATTTATGCTTGAATCTTTGGAAGAGCTTGACGACGAGCTGCAAAGGAGGGGTGGAAAGCTATATTATTGCTTTGGAGAACCGGAAAAGATCATTGGACTTTGCATAAAGGAATTAAACGTGCAGGGGGTGTTTATCAATTATGACTACACACCTTACAGTTTAAAAAGGGATCATGTCATACAGGAGGTTTGTGAGAGGCATTCTATTTTTTTCCATGGGGAACATGATGCCTTGCTGCAGCCCCCTGAGGCTGCCTTAAAGAAAGACGGCCACCCCTATACTGTCTTTACCCCTTATTTCAGGCATGCTTCGCAATTTGCAGTCCCGCTGCCTGTAAAAATAAGGGAGGGGAAATTTTATTCCGGCCCTTTTGGCTGCAGCCAGGGACGCAACCTTTTGCAAAGCATTCTCCCCTTACGAAAAGAACAGCAAAAAGGGGGAAGAAAAGAAGGGCTGCACATTTTAGCGGCCTTACGGTCGTTTGAGAATTATGACAATGAAAGGGATTTTCCGGCTCTTTCCCAAACAACCCGCCTTTCCCCGCATTTGAAGTTCAATACCTGTTCCGTCCGTGAAGTTTTCCATGCCATTCATGAGGCTTTAGGAAGTGAGGCCGAGCTAATCCGTTCGCTTTATTGGAGAGACTTTTTTACCCTGATTGCCTATCGCTTCCCTGACGTTTTTGAAGGGGCTTTCCGCAAAAAATATAATGACATTAAGTGGACAGGCGGGAAAGAGGCTTTCCAACGCTGGTGCGACGGGCAGACAGGTTTCCCTTTTGTCGATGCCGGCATGCGTGAGCTAAATGCAACGGGTTTTATGCATAATCGCCTGCGTATGATCACTGCGAATTTCCTGATTAAGGACCTGCATATCAATTGGCGCTGGGGAGAAAAGTACTTCGCGCAAAGATTGATCGATTACGACCCTTGCGTCAATAATGGCAATTGGCAATGGTGTGCGAGTACCGGCTGCGATGCCCAGCCTTATTTTAGGATTTTCAATCCCTGGTCCCAATCGAAAAAGTTTGATCCTGATTGTCTCTACATTAAAAAGTGGGTGCCTGAGCTCGCCTCATTCAGCTCAAAAACGATACACAATTGGCACTTAGAGATTAATACGCAAAGCTCCTATCCGGCGCCCATGATCGACCATGCAGCCGAGGCGGCGGCGGCTTTGGGTTATTACAAGGAGATAACATGACAAAAGTTTTAGTCACCGGAGCCAATGGCTTTGTCGGAAAGCGTTTGGCTCTTCATTTAAGCGGGCAGGGGCATGAAGTGATCGCCCTCTGCCGCATTAAGGGAGCATCCCCTTTTCCGGAGGAGCATCCCAATCTTCATTGCCATTTTGGCGATATAAGAAATCCGCAAACTTTCGAAGCCCTTCCTAACGATATTGAAGCAGCCTACTATCTTGTCCATTCCATGTCGGAAATCGTGAGCGACCTGCTGCAAACCGAGCTAGAGGTGGTACGCCATTTTTTAGAAGGAATGGAGAGCAAAAATGTGAAACAAATCATTTATCTTGGGGGCATTATCAATGATGAGCAGTCCCTTTCCCCTCATTTAAGGTCCAGGCTTAGTGTTGAAAAGGCGCTGCAAGCCGGCTCCATTCCTGTAACTGTTCTTCGCTCCAGCGTCATCATTGGTGCAGGCAGCGCCTCTTTTGAGATCTTACGCGATTTGTGTGAAAAGCTGCCGGTCATGGTGGCGCCGAAGTGGGTCCATGCGCTTTGCCAGCCCATTGCCATTCGCGACGTTCTTTATTACCTCTCTGCCGTATTGCTTAAACCGGAATGTTATCACCAAATATTCGATATCGGAGGTCCGGAAGTATTTACATTCAAAAAAATGATGATGGAATACTGCCGCTTTCGAGGTCTGAAGAGACGAATGTTCGTCATTCCTCTGCTGACTCCCCGCTTGTCGAGCTACTGGCTAATTTTTATTACCTCCGTCAGATTCTCTCTTTGCTACTATCTTGTGGAAAGCATGAAAAGCAATACAGTCGTGCAAAAAGCTGAGTTGCAAAAAAGCCTCCGCCATCAATCCCTCACCTATCTGGAAGCACTGGAGCTGGCTTTTCAAAGAATCGATCAAAACGAGGTGGTTTCAAGCTGGATGGATTCCTGGGATTTGTATGGAAAAGATCCCAGCCTGCAAACTTACATTGATGTTCCGCAAGCCGGATGCTACAAGGATGAGCGAAAAGCAGCTATAAGCGATTCAAAAGAGGCAACCATCCAGCGTTTATGGCAGATAGGGGGCAAGAGGGGATATTACGGTCTCAATTGGGCCTGGTCATTGCGCGGCCTCTTAGATAAATTGGTAGGAGGGGTCGGCCTAAATCGAGGTAGAAGGCATCCATCCGAGATAGTAGCGGGTGATTCAATCGATTTTTGGCGCGTCATTCTAGCGGATAAGGAATCGGGGCGTTTGATCCTCTTTGCTACAATGAGAACCCCGGGTGAAGCATGGCTCGACTTCAAGTTGGAAGAGGGGCATTTAGTGCAAACAGCCACTTTTCGTCCGAAAGGATTGATGGGCCGTTTGTATTGGTATGCGATGAGTCCCTTTCACGCCTTCATATTCGGTCGAATGGCAAAATCCCTGGCAGGCGAAATCCAATGAATGAGGCCACACTTATTTTCCCCGATCAGCTGTTTGCCGAGCATCCCTCCCTTCAAACGGGCAGGCCTGTCATTCTGGCCGAAGAATTTCTTTTTTTCAGGGTTCAGCCTTTCCACAAGCAGCGGCTCATTCTCTTGCGCGCTTCCATGCGGGCTTACAGAAACTTTTTAGAAAAACAAGGCTACTCGGTGACCTACATTGCTTCCACTGAGCTTCTTCACAGGGGTGCTTTAGTCGAAAAGTTAAAAGGATTTAAAAAAATTCACGTGGCTGAATTTTCAGATGATTTGCTTGAGCAGGACTTAGCCGCCTTAAAAACAATCGTTACATCCTCTCCTAAATATCTATGCACCAAAAAGGAAATTTTTGATTTTTTTGGGGAGAGCCGCAGACTATCGATGGCGACTTTTTACGCCTGGCAAAGGAAGCGGTTTGATATTCTAATGGAGAGCGGTAAGCCTGTCGGGGGTAAATACAGCTATGATAAGGAAAACAGGAGAAAGTTGCCTAAACAAATCAGCATCCCGCCCCTTCGATGCCCTCCGGTCAATTCCTTTGTAAAAGAAGCCATTCAGTCGATCGAAAAGGAATTTCCTCAGGCAATCGGGCAGTCTAACCCTTTTATTTATCCCACGACTTTTGAGGAAGCGGAAGAAGCTCTGCAAGCCTTTATAAACGAGAGGCTGCAAAATTTTGGCGAATACGAGGATGCAATTAGCCAGGAAAAGCACTTCCTCTTCCATAGCGTACTCTCCCCCTTGCTCAATAGCGGCCTTCTAACTCCTAAGCAAGTGGTGGAACGTGTGATGAGTGTCTGGGAAAAATTTCCGCTCAATTCGATTGAGGGATTTGTGCGTCAATTGATCGGCTGGCGGGAATTCATGCGTGCAAGCTATGAGTTAAAGGGTAGGGAACACCGCACAATGAATTTTTTCCGGCATCAGCGCCCCCTCCCTGCCTCCTTTTGGAATGGAGAGACGGGGATCCTGCCGATCGATGCCACCATACAAAAAGTTTTAAAGACGGGTTATTGCCATCATATTGAGCGGCTGATGGTCCTGGGTAATTTTATGCTTTTAACGGAAAGGCATCCGGACGCCGTTTACGAGTGGTTTATGAGTTGTTTTGTCGACGCCTATGATTGGGTCATGGTACCCAATGTATATGGCATGAGCCAGTATGCAGGCGGGGGCTCGATCGTGACAAAACCCTATGTGTCTAGCGCTAATTATTTGTTGAAAATGAGCGATTATCCAAAAGGTGAATGGTGTGAAGTATGGGATGGCCTTTTTTGGCGCTTTTTAAAAAAGCATAGCGACATATTTTCTGCCAATCCAAGAACCCGGCTGCTATTAGGTCAATTAGAAAAAAACAAGGATTCCATTCAGGTAAAAATGGCAGTGGCTGAAAATTGGCTTCAAAAATTTTAAATGCAATAAAGCATCAGCATCAAAAGCAAGGACCCAAAAAATAATTTTTTTTATGATCCTTGCGTCTTATATCTTTCCTCTCCTTCTAGTAAAAGAGGCTACCTTCTTTCTAGCGCTTCTTTCAATCCGGCAGCTGCTACCGCTCCGATCACTAGGCCCGGTGCCATAATAAATATTGTGAGTACAAGCACGATAATGACTGTATTTTGAAAGGCCCACTGGGTTGTAAACCGATTTGAAAAGGATTGAAGATAGCTGATAATTTGTGCAGAGAAATGATATCCTGCAACCAGACCGATCAAAAGCTCGCCCAAAATTAAGTAAGGTGTAAAGAGGAGGAGGATGATCCCTATTATCATCAAAACATAAGAAACCGTCTGCTCCTTATTTTGGCGGGCATATCCGTACAATTGTTCCATATTTTTGGCATTTTTAAAATTGCGGAGCGACTCCCTTACTTTCTCTTCCACACTTTCTTTTTGAAAATAACTCTTGTCCTTGGATTTAAAAGAGGGGTCGCTGCTTTTCTTTGAACCCAAATCGGGATTCGCCGGCCATTTTGGTTCTTTGCCAGCCTCTTGAGGGTTTTTATCGCCGTTATTCATTTTTCACCTAAACAATTAAAATTTTGACAGGGTCATGGCCAATAAATGCTTTCCTTGTTATAACTACCTTTTTGACAACTGTGCAATCTTTTTTTTTAAATAGCAACCTTGTTTGTCAAAAATGATGATTTTTAGTTTAGATTTTAAATGAATTGAGTAAGATTATAATCTATTGTCTTTATTTTTTATTGATGTTAGAATCAGCAGTTTAAATTTAGGTAAATGAATGGCGGGGCAATGGCTTAACAGAATCAATCTAGCTATCGCGGCAATGATGATTACATTATTCGCAGCAAGCGGGATCATTTGGCTAAAAAATCCACGCGAAATCCTTGACGTCAATTTAAAGGCAAAAACATCCCGCCTCCCAAAGAGCAGCTTTGAAATGCTTCCTGAAGCCTATGAGGCGATCGACGGCTCTTTGCTTGCCTTGTCGCAAGCCTCCCCCTCTCTTCAGTTGCCTGATTTAAGGCAGCAATTGATCTACTACGGAAAAAACGGAAGGCCCGATGCTAAAACAGTGCGCCCTCTCCTGCACATTGGTTTGGCCGGAACGAAGACCATCCATTCCATTGCCCCGGAAGAACCCCTTTATTTAGTGTATGAAAAGAAAACAGGGGCCGGACGTTACGTTTTTAGTCCGAACAACGAAAAGACATCCCTTTGGATTGCTGCGAAACCCCTGGAAGGGGAAGCTGAACTTGTCGTCCACCTGGCAAATGATCAGGAAATGATCACTGAGCCTGAAAATTTTCACATCTTGCGCCTGCCCGAAAAGGAATTTGCCCGCTATGGCGGAACTTCATGGGAGCTTGGAAGCTGGCGGGTCGATGGAACCTTGTTGGCCCGGCAAAAAGCCCGTTGGTATGGATTTGATCGTTTCCTGGAAAAACATGGCGGCGAAGAATTTAAAGAGGCAAGCGGGCGCCAGCGCATCGATTTGACTGATAATGATGAAATCTATTCAATTTTTGTCAAAGTGGGCGATTGCTTTATATGGGACAACCGTTGGAAGGCGATTGAGCCGGGCGCCGATTCTATTGATAAGCCTCTTTTGCTGGTCAAAAAAATCGATGAAAGGCTAATGACTCTCGAGCTTTGGGATGTCGAAGGCAAAGGCAAAGTCCTGTTGAACCTTCTTAAGACAACCGAGCCATGGATGACCCAAAATTCCCAGCATATTCAAAAAATGTTCAGGTTTGTCGGTGCCCGTACAAAATCCCAATGCGTCTTTGAAATCAATCAGGAGAGGATGACAATGCGACCCTCCGATTGGCTGCTTTTAACAAATAAAGGGTGGAAGAAAATAACGACTAGCGAAGAGATCGACCAATATGTTAAACGAAAAAGTCCCGGAACGTTATTTGTATTTGAAGGCTTAAGCCGCAAAGATGAAAAGCAGGTGATGGTAGGAACGCTTTATAATCCTTCGCGCAGCGATTGCCAAACAGTAGAGCTTGTCCTTCAACCGGGAAGCGGAAATAAGAAAGCAGAAACTAAAGAGAATAGAGAAATTAAAGAAGTGGCAGACGTGCTTGCAGAGAAAGGATTGCATTTAAAAGGGCAAAGCCATGAACAATTCCCCCCGCTCCCTGCCATTCCTCCTATGCCTGTTAAAACTCAACCTTCTAACCCATAATCGACGGTGCGCAATGAAAAAAAATTGGATATGGTTTTTAAGCTTGGCTTGCATGACCGCCAGCACATCTCTTTTGGCCCAATCCATTGAGGAAAAGAAAAGGCATCTTCAGTCGGAAGAAAGCGATCTGGATAAGGAAATGGATCATCTTTTGATTCAGGTCAACAAAGAGACTGCCGAAAAGCAGACTGAAATCAAGCGGCTGTACCAACGTGTGTTTGAACTATATAGCGAAGAGGCCCCCCCCGAACAGTACCGCAGCTTGCTTGATCAGATCAACCACATTAGGAATGCCCTTTACCAGCTTGAAACGAGGTGGCGCGAACTGGCTTCCAGAAGCAACCGCACCGAAGCCTATGGTTTATGGCATGCCCCCGACACGACACTTGAACAATTGATTATCGATTATGGCTCCCAAGATTTTGTCTATTTAATTCCTCCTGAGGTAGCCTCCATCCGCTTAAGCGTCGACTCCAATTTGCCGATTCCTCGTGCCGCCTGGAGTGAAATGCTCGAACTGATTCTCAGCCAGAATGGCGTGGGCATCAAAGGTTTGAATCCTTACCTGCGCCAGCTTTATCTCATCAATCAGAATCATTCCAGCATACGCCTCCTAACGAATCAAAGGGCCGACCTGGAAGTGCTTCCCAAGGATGAGAGAGTCGGCTTTGCCGTTTCGCCCGAGCCATCCGAGCTTAGACGCTCCTTCCAGTTTTTGGAGCGCTTCATCAACCCTAACAGTATGGCGCTGCAAGTTTTCGGAAGGGACATTTTTATCATCGGGCCGGCGGGCGAGATCCAGGACATCCTTAAGCTTTATGATTTTATTGCCAGCAACCGGGGAGACAGGGATTACCGTCTGATTCCGGTACGCAAAACACGCGCGGATGAAATGGCCCGCATCCTCTCTGTCATTTTCGATCAGGGAGAGCTTTCTTCCCGGCCGCTTCCTCCTCCACCTCCGTCTGAGGGAAGGCCTCCTTTTTCGCCTCCCAAAAATAATGCAGAAGGGGGGGGATTGAGAATTGTCGTTCTTGAAAACATGGCGCAGGCCCTATTTGTCGTGGGAACGAAAGAAGAGGTGCGCAAGGCCGAAGAGGTGGTATGTGATGTGGAAAGCCGCATTGGCGGCGCACGTGACAAAATTGTTTTTTGGTACACTGTCAAGCACTCCGATGCGGAAGAGCTGGCCGACGTCCTGTACAGAATTTATAATTTAATGATTACCACCGGTACTGGCGGTCCAGGGCCGAATGGCGGCACTAAAAACGTGGAAAATGAAATTAATATCGCGGATCAAAACGGTCCCTCTTTTCCACCCCCCATGCTGCCTCCCCAAAAGGAACCCCCTATTCTGCTTTACGGCCAGGAAGGCTATTATCAGGAAGGCGGCTTCATTGTGAATCCGGCCCCCGCCCAGCCCGGCATTTTCAGGCAAACGGATCCCAATCTGGGAAGAGACAATTTCATTGTCGATGCAAAAAGAGGGGCTATCGTGATGGTGGTGGAGGCCGACACTCTTCCAAAAATGAAAGACTTGCTGCGGCGTCTCGATGTGCCGAAAAAAATGGTGCAGATTGAAACCCTCTTGTTTGAAAAAATGCTTACCCGGGAAAATTCTTTTGGGATGAACCTTCTCAGGATCGGCCAGCACATTGCGTCTAATCATCCTATTACCGGAGGGGCATTTAACAACGTTTTCCCTGTGCATAGTCATCACGGAACCCCTGGGAATGCAGGCGTATTTGAGTTTTTCTTAAGCCGAAAAGGGTCTAGCTGCGGCATTCCCCCCTTTGATTTGGCTTACAAATTCCTCCTTTCGCAAGATGATGTTCAAATCAATTCCAATCCTTCCATCCTGACGATGAATCAAACGCCGGCCACGATCGCGATTAATGAAGATATTTCCATCAATACAGGGGTGTTTGAAGTGGAAACGGCAAAAGGAGTGACCTTAAAAGATGCCTTTACCCGTGCGCAATATGGGATCACGATCAGCGTCAAGCCGACCATCCATATGAATGAGCGCTCTCCCGATGACGAATGGGACTTTGATTACGTGACGCTTGAGACAGACATTACATTTGATACGATCCATCCCGGAGGAGATCCCAGCCGTCCGGATGTGACAAGAAGGCATATCACTAACCAGGTTCAGGTGCCCGATGGGGATACAGTGATCCTGGGGGGCTTAAGGCGGAAAAACACCAATGACAATCGCGATGCAATCCCCTTTATTGGCGAACTGCCCGGTTTAGGAAAGCTTTTCAGCATTAATTCACTCAAGGACCTTTCGTCCGAAATGTATATTTTTATCACGCCCCATATCGTAAAAGATCCCAAAGAGCAGCTGCATTGCTTGCGTCAAGAACTTCTTTGCTTGCGGCCCGGCGACATCCCTTACTTTTTGGAATGTGTCGAAGAGGCGCACCGTTATGAAAAAACTCGTTTGATGGAAGGAAGCATGACGCTGCTGTTCGGACGTCCGAAAGACCGGTACTACATTTCCGATTGCTGTAAGGCAGACGATTTCGTCTGCGATTATCAAGGAGAGTATGACGGCCGAGAATAGCGCACAACAACTCGATGCAGGCAGCCAGCTCGCTGAGCAATTCGGCATGCCCATTTACTACGAGCTTTCTTCTTTGCGGGTGGGCAAGGAGATTTATAAAAAAATTCCTTACGCCTTTGCTAAGAAGCACATTGTTCTGCCGATTCTTGAAAAAGAGACGGCGGTGTTGGTGGCTGTGGCAGACCCTTTGCAGCTTTCCCCGTTGGAAGATCTCCGCTTTATGCTGGGATGCGAGGTGGAAGCAGCCTACAGCCCGCGCGATGCGGTCCTCTCCGCTATTCATGAATGCTACAATACTGAAGACGGCGCGGCTTCCGAGCTGATTGCCGGCATGTCAGACAAGGGAGAGGATGGACAAGGGGAAGTGGAGGTCTTCGATCTTCTTGACCAGACTAAGCATCAGTCCCCTGTCGTTCAACTTCTTAATTTAATTTTGACGGAAGCGATCCAGCAAGGGGCTTCCGATATTCACTTTGAGCCCTCGGAAAATGGAATGCGGGTGCGCTACCGGATCGACGGTGTTTTGCAAAACCGGCACGCCCCCCCGACTGACTATCAGGTGCAGCTCCTTACCCGTATCAAGGTCATGTCAAAGCTTGACATTGCCGAGCACCGTCTTCCTCAGGACGGACGCATTAAATTACGCATGGGGCGGCGTGAGATTGATTTTCGTGTCAGTACAGTACCGATTGCCGGTGGAGAGCGGATCGTCCTGCGAATTTTGGATAAAGGAAATATACAGCTTGGACTCGATACGATCGGCATGCTGCCTCCTGTTTTTGAACAGTTTAAAAAATTGATCACCTTGCCGGAAGGCATTGTGCTTGTGACGGGCCCGACAGGAAGCGGTAAAACGACCACGCTTTATAGCGCCTTATGCGACATGACAAATGACGAAACCAATATCATGACGATTGAGGATCCTGTTGAGTATAACTTAAAAGGGATTGCGCAGATCGGCGTCCATCATAAGATCAAGCTCGATTTTGCGACCGGCTTGCGCCACATATTGCGCCAGGACCCCGACGTGATCATGGTGGGGGAGATCAGGGATAAGGAAACGGCGGAAATTGCCATCCAGGCTGCTTTAACCGGCCACCTTGTTTTAAGCACGCTGCATACGAACGACGCCCCTTCCGCAATTACCCGCCTGGTCGACATGGGCATCGAGCCCTACCTTCTTTCCTCGTGTATTGTAGGGATATTAGCTCAGCGCCTCGTTCGCCGCATCTGCCCTGGCTGTCATGAAAAATATGAGCCAAGCTTGAGGGAGCTGCAAAGCTTAGGGATTAATCCTGCTGATCTGGAAGATGGCTGCCTGACCCGAGGAAAAGGGTGCAGCCAATGCTATGGAACCGGTTTTAAAGGCAGGCACGGGGTTTATGAGCTGATGCCGGTGAGCAACGCCATTAACAAGCAGATTGTGAAAAGTCCGGATGCCATCGAATTAAGAAAAGTGGCTTTGCAGCAAGGCATGATCAGCCTCTTGGGCCATGGCGCTGAGCTTGTCAAAGCCGGCATCTCCACTGCGGCCGAGGTCTTGCGCGTGGCAAGGGGAATTGAGGAGCAAACGTAACATGCCTCTTTACCAATATGATTATGTGGATGCAGAGAGAAGAAGGCGCTCGGGGCTGATTGAGGCATTGAGCGACAAGGAGGCAAAGCAAAAGCTGAGGGATCAGGGATTGATTGTGACAAAGATCTCAATCAAGTCCAAGATCAAATCGAAGCAGAATATAAAGGGCGAAA